>JBKJPD010000197.1:0-6559 GCA_046595345.1 Pseudonocardia sp. | reverse complement strand
GCCCAACAATCAACCACAGAACAAGCGCCGTGGTCAAAGAAAAACAAACTGGCATAAAACCAATTCATGATAAAGCTCGACACACTGTTGAGTTCTCAAAAGACACCCGCACACCATGACGGTCCTCGCGGACCGGGCCGGGGCATTTTTGCACTTTGCGCGATTCTGGTCCGGATCAGTGTCCAACCAGTCCCGCTTCCGGCCGGCCTGCGCGGCGAAGCGCATGACCATTCGGGGCGGTCGCTGTGCGGCGGACCGACTCACAGGGCCGAAGTTCTCGACTCGCTTTGTCGTGCAGCCCGCCGTAGCGACAAAGAGAAAGTTACACGGACCCTTCAGGGGGGTTACAGGGGGGGTACGTTCTCACTGTTTCTCCAGGTCAGCACCGTTGCCACCTAGAGAACGGGCAGATACGTCGCCAGCTCGAAGGGCGTGACGTTGCGTCGGTACGCGTCCCACTCGGCCCGCTTGTTGCGGAGGAAGAAGTCGAACACGTGCTCGCCGAGGACCTCCGCCACCAGCTCCGAGCGCTCCATCGCCGCGAGTGCCTCGGTGAGGTTCTGCGGAAGCGGCTCGTAGCCAAGGGCCTTGCGTTCGGTCTCGGTGAGCGACCAGACGTCGTCCTCGGTGGGGGCTCCGAGCTCGTAGCCCTTCTGGACCCCCCGGAGCCCAGCGCCCAGAATCACGGCGAAGGCGAGATAGGGGTTGCATGCGGTGTCGAGTGTGCGAACCTCGATCCTGCGGGTGGACGACTTGCCCGGCGAGTACATCGGCACCCGTACCAGGGCCGAACGGTTCGCGTGCCCCCAGGACACGGCCGTCGGAGCCTCGCCGCCGGTGATGAGCCGCTTGTAGGAGTTCACCCACTGGTTGGTGACCGCGGTGATCTCCGGTGCGTGCCGCAGCACTCCGGCGACGAACGCCTTGCCCGTCTCGGAGAGCTCGTACGGGTCGTTCGGGTCGTGGAAGGCGTTGCGGTCACCCTCGAAGAGTGAGAAGTGCGTGTGCATCGCCGAGCCCGGGTGCTGTGAGAAGGGCTTGGGCATGAACGAGGCCCGCACCCCCTGCATCATCGCGACCTCTTTCACCACATACCGGAAGGTCATGATGTTGTCGGCCATCGTCAGCGCGTCGGCGTAGCGGAGGTCGATCTCCTGCTGACCCGGCCCGCCCTCGTGGTGACTGAACTCCACCGAGATGCCCATCGACTCGAGTGTCTCGATCGCGTTGCGCCGGAAGTGCGGGGCCGCATCGTGGCTGGCCTGGTCGAAGTAGCCCCCGGAGTCGGCCGGGATCGGCGGGGTGCCGTCCGCGGGCAGGTCGCGGAGCAGGTAGAACTCGATCTCCGGGTGCACGTAGCAGGTGAACCCCGCCTCGGCGGCCTTGCTCAGGCCCCGGCGCAGGACGTGGCGCGGGTCGGCCCACGACGGGGAACCGTCGGGCATGGCGATGTCGCAGAACATGCGGGCCGAGTAGTGCTCACCTGCGGCGTTCTCCCATGGCAACACCTGAAAGGTCGACGGATCGGGGCGGGCCACCATGTCCGACTCGTAGACCCGGGCGAAGCCCTGGATCGCTGAGCCGTCGAACCCGATGCCCTCAGCGAACGCCCCCTCCAGTTCGGCCGGTGCGACGGCGACCGACTTGAGATAGCCGAGCACGTCGGTGAACCACAACCGCACGAAGCGGATGTCGCGTTCCTCGAGGGTGCGGAGCACGAACTCCTGCTGACGGTCCATGGGACAGAGCCTAGGAACGCCGCATTACGAACGTGTTTCCTCGCTGGTCAGGCGGTGCGACGACCGGCACCCGATCGGGTTCCGTCTACGAACGGCTGGATCATGCCGCGCAGCGCGTCTCCCCTTCGGGCAGCTTCAGATCGACCAGATAGGCGTTGACGACGTCGTCGACGCAGGCCTTGCCCCTCAGCGCCACCGTGTGCTGGGTGCCCTCGAAAGTCAGTAGCCTGCCCTTCAGCGCCGCCGCCAGGTCCACCCCGGCCTGGTAGGGCGTCGCCGGGTCACCGGTGGTGGAGATGACGAGCGTTGTCGGCAGACCGTCGACATGCGGCACATGCGCTTTGCTCGTCGGCGGGGACGGCCAGAACGCGCAGGCGTCCAGCGCGTCGACGACACCGCGGCCGGAATCGCGGAACGGTGCGGCCGCGGCGGCCCGGCGCTCGAGCTCACCGGCGGCGGCGCGGTCGGTGATCTGCTCCTCGTCGACACAGCTGATCGCGGTGAAGGCCTCGTTGCTGTTGCCGTACACGCCGTCGGGAGCGCGGCCGTAGTACAAGTCGCCCAGAGCGAGGAGGATGCGGCCGTTGCCGGACGCGAGCCCCGAGAGCCCCCGCGAGAGATACGGCCAGTAGGACGGCGCGTAAAGGGCCTGGATCGTTCCCGTCAGCGCGTCGTCGTAGGACAGCGACCGCGCGCCGACGCGAAGGGGTGCATCGATCAACGGGCGGGTGAGCGCCTGGAACGCCGCCGTCGCCTGCTTCGGGTCGGTACCGAGCGGGCACGCAGGATCCTTCGCGCAATCGGCCGCGTAGGTCTCGAACGCCTGCTGGAACCCGGCGTTCTGCTTCACGGCGCGATCGATGAAGCTCTGGCTCGGGTCCAGCGCCCCGTCGAGCACCAACGCCCGGACGTTCTGCGGGAACGCCTCGGCGTACTGCGACCCGATCCGGGTGCCGTAGGAGAAGCCGACGTAGCTGAGCTTCCCGTCGCCGAGCGCGGCACGCAAGATGTCGAGGTCACGCACGACGTCGCGGGTGCCGACGTTGGCGAGCACCTCAGGTCCGCCCGAGCGCTGCGTGCACCTCTCGGCGTACTGCCGGTTCTCCGCCTCGGTCTTCGCAACGCCTGCCGGCGAAGGGTCGACGTCGACTTCGGCGCGCTTGACCTCCCACTCCTGGTCGTTGAGGCAGTCGATCGTCGGGGTACTCGCGCCGACGCCACGGGGATCGAAGCCGACGAGGTCGAAGCGCTGCGTGAGCGGACTCTCCGTGAGGCCGTCGGCGAGGGACGAGACGAGGCTCATCCCCGAGGAACCCGGCCCGCCCGGATTGAACAGCAGCGAACCGATCTTGTCGCCGGTTGCCTGCTGCCGGAGTACAGCGATCTGGGCGGTCCGGCCGTCCCCGGACGCGTAGTCCAGCGGCACCTCCAGCCGGGCGCAGTCGAATTTCGCCGGCGCGAAGGCCGCCCGATCCTCGTCGCTGGTCGCGTAGCCGGCGCACGGTCCCCACGACAGGGATTGCGCGTAATAACGGTCGAGCTCCGCGGCCGGGGCGCCGAGGCCCGCCGCGGTCTGGGTGCACGCGGTCAACACCGTGACAGCGGAGCAGAGTGCAGCGACATATGCGGTCTTTCTCGTCCGGGCGAACATCCGGCCAGCATGACAGCGGGCTCGTCCTGGCGCGCCAGGACGGCCCGATCGGGTAGTGACGGTCATGGACCCGCCGGTTTCCCGGACACGCGATGATGGACCCATGCCGACGTTGCGCCTAGCCCTCGCCCAGGTCAACCCGACGGTCGGCGATCTCGCCGGCAACGCAGACCTCGTGCTCGCGTGGTGCCGCCGGGCCGCCGACGCGGGCGCCGACGTGGCGCTGCTGCCCGAGATGGTGCTCACCGGCTACCCGGTGGAGGACCTGGCACTGCGGCAGTCCTTCGCGATCGGATCCCGGCGGGTGATCGACGCCCTACCCGCGCGGCTCGTCGAGGCGGGTCTGGGCGAGCTACTGGTCGTCGCGGGCTACCTGGACCTCGACGACACCGGCCCGCGCAACGCGGCGGCGATCGTCCACCACGGCGTGGTGGTGGACCGCTATTTCAAGCACCACCTGCCCAACTACGGTGTGTTCGACGAATTCCGCTACTTCTCCCCCGGTTCGACGCTGCCGGTGGTGCGGTTCCGGGGCGTCGACCTCGGTGTGGTGATCTGCGAGGACATCTGGCAGGACGGTGGACCGGTCGCCGCGTACGGCGAGGTGGGCGTCGACCTGCTGCTGTGCCTCAACGGTTCCCCCTACGAGCGGGCCAAGGACGACGCCCGCGGGATGCTGGTCATGCAGCGGGCGCAGGAGGCGGGGGCGCCGATGGCGTACGTCAACCTCGTCGGCGGGCAGGACGAGCTCGTGTTCGACGGCGACTCGATGGTCGCCGATGCATCCGGCGTGCTGATCGCGCGGGCGCCGCAGTTCGTGGAACACCTGCTCGTCGTCGACCTCGACCTGCCGGGCGGGTCCGCCCGCGCCGAATCCGTGCACGGATTCGAGATACGGCGCAGCACGCTGCCCGGAGCGGCGCCGGCCGAGCGGGCCCCTGGACCCGTGCCCGAGCGCTTCGAGGCACTCAGTGAGGAGGCCGAGGTCTGGTGGGCGCTGCGCACCGGGCTTGGTGACTACGTGCGCAAGAACGGCTTCCGGTCAGTCGTGCTCGGGCTCTCCGGCGGGATCGACTCGGCGGTGGTCGCGGCGCTGGCGGTGGACGCGCTGGGCGCCGACGCCGTGCACGGGGTGTCGATGCCGTCGAAGTACTCCTCGGAGCACTCCAAGGGCGACGCCGCCGACATGGCGGAGCGGACCGGACTCCATTACTCGGTGCAGCCCATCGGCGAGATGGTGGACGCGTTCGTCTCCCGGCTCGCGCTCACCGGGCTGGCCGAGGAGAACGTCCAGGCGCGCTGCCGTGGCGTCACGCTGATGGCATTGTCGAACTCCGACGGGCACCTCGTGCTGACCACCGGCAACAAGACCGAACTCGCCGTCGGCTACTCGACGATCTACGGCGACGCGGTCGGCGGTTTCGCTCCGATCAAGGACGTACCCAAGACGCTGGTCTGGCGCCTCGCGCGGTGGCGCAACGAGCAAGCGCAGAAGGCCGGAGAGATCCCGCCGATCCCGCCGAACTCGATCGAGAAGCCGCCCTCGGCCGAGCTGCGCCCCGGCCAGCTCGACAGCGACTCGCTGCCCGACTATGCCCTGCTCGACGACGTGCTCGACGACTACGTGGAGTCCGACCGCGGCTTCGACGACCTTGTCGGCGCCGGATTCGACGCCGAGGTGATCGAGGACGTCGTGCGGCTGGTGGACCGTGCCGAGTACAAGCGCCGTCAGTACCCGCCGGGCACCAAGATCAGCGTCAAGGGCTTCGGCCGGGACCGACGACTGCCGATCACCAACGCGTGGCGGGAGAAGCGGCCCTGACGACGTCCCGGCGCGCCGGCACCGGGATGTGAACCTCGTCCCAGGCGCGTGCGGTCGGGGCGTCGCGATGTCACGCTTTCTCGATACATACCTGACTACCCGGGGACCCGCGAAACGGGCCTCGAGGGAGGACGGACAACCATGTCTGACACATCGATACAGAGCGCGCCCGCGGCCCCGGCCGAAAGCTCGGCCGAAGTCCAGCCGCCGTACCGTTCGGGACCTGGTCCCGACGCGGCCGGCAGGCCGAGGCGGACCAGGTTGCACCACCTGCGCGAGCTCAAGGAGCGCGGCGAGCGCTGGCCGATGCTCACCGCCTACGACATGTACTCCGCGGAGATCTTCGACGAGGCCGGTATACCGGTGCTGCTCGTCGGCGACTCCGCCGCCAACAACGTCTACGGCTACGACAACACCCTCCCGGTGACCGTCGACGAGTTGTTGCCGCTGGTCAAGGCCGTCGTGCGGGGAACGAAGAGCGCCCTGGTGATCGCCGACCTACCGTTCGGCAGCTACCAGATCAGCGCCGAGCAGGCCCTCGCCACCTCCTTCCGCTTCATGAAGGAGGGTGGTGCGCATGGCGTCAAGCTCGAGGGTGGGGCACGGTGCGCCCCGCAGGTCGAGGCGCTGTCCGGCGCCGGGATCCCCGTCATGGCGCACCTCGGGTTCACCCCGCAGAGCGAGCACGCGCTGGGCGGGTACCGCATCCAGGGCCGCGGTGATTCAGCGGAGCGACTGATCGAGGACGCGCTCGCGCTGCAGACGGCCGGCGCGTTCTCGGTGGTGCTGGAGATGGTGCCCGCCGACGTCGCGAAGCGGTTGACCGCCGAACTGGTCATCCCGACGATCGGCATCGGAGCAGGCCCGGACACCGACGCGCAGGTGCTCGTGTGGTCGGACATGGCGGGGATGAACCGCGGCCGCAAGCCGCGGTTCGTCAAGCAGTACGCCGATCTCGGCGGGATCCTGCTCGATGCCGCCAAGCGGTTCGGTGACGAGGTACGCGGCGGGTCCTACCCCGACGCCGACCACTCGTACAGCTAGCGGATCTCCCCGTCCGGACGCGGCTCGGACGCCGCGTCCTGCGCACGATCACCGACCGGTGCTCCCACGGGCACGCCGGGATGACGATCAATGGGTACCGTCCGGGCCCGTGTGGTGGGTGGCGCCGGGGGTGGCGCGGCGGCCGGGAAGCGTCGCGTCGAGCACCAGGCCGGTGAGCGGACCGGGCAGTTCCCCGTAGAGCGTGAGATCGGGGCAGGCGTCGAAGGCCTTGAATTCGATGTGCCCGACGAGCTACGCGGGACGCAACCCGCTACGGACGGCTGTGTGGGCCGACAGCGCGCG
>JBKJPD010000014.1:0-4610 GCA_046595345.1 Pseudonocardia sp. | reverse complement strand
GGTTCGTACCGACCCGGGCGCCGATCCGTACCGACACGCGGGGCTGGGTGTACCGACTCGCGGGGCGGGCGGTCCCAGTACGGTGGCGGGCATGACCGACGGGGACGGAGGGCAGTTGGGGCTCGACTTCGATGCCCCCCGGCTGGTGAAGGTGACCCCGTCCAAGCTCGCCGCGTTCACCGACTGCCCCCGGCGGTACCGGATGACCTACCTCGACCGGCCCGCCCCGCCGCGTGGTGGCGCCTGGGCGCACAGCACGTTGGGCGCGGTGGTGCATCTGGCGTTGCGGGCGCTGTTCGGCCTGCCTGCGGGCATGCGCACCCCGGACCGCGCCGCCGCGCTCGTCGACCGGTACTGGACCAGCGAGGGGTTCCGCGACGCCGAGCAGGCAGGCCGGTACCGGGAACGGGCCCGGGGCTGGGTCGCCGACTACGCGGCGGACCTGGCGACCGGGTCGGAGTCCGGCGAGGGGGTCGAGGCCGTTGCGTTGGAACGATGGGTGTCGGTCGCCACCGAGCGGATCGTCGCCGAGGGTCGGGTCGACCGGATCGACCGCCGTGGCGCGGAGCTGGTAGTCGTCGACTACAAGACCGGGCGTGCCCCGACCGTCGACGACGCCCGTCACTCACCGGCTCTCGCCCTCTACGCGATGGCCACTGCGCGGACGCTGCGCAGGCCCTGCGCGCTGGTGGAGCTGCACCACGTCCCGAGCGGGGTGGTGGTGTCCTGGCGCCACGATGCCGCGTCGCTGCGCGAGCACGTCCACGCGGCTGAACAGACGGCCGGCGAGCTGGCGGCGGCAGGCGACGCGCTCGCGGCCGGGGGTGACGCCCAGGAGCTGTTCCCTCCGCGCCCCGCGCCCCGCTGCGGTACCTGCGGCGTGCGGCGCAACTGCCCCGAGGGTCGCGCCACCGGCCCGGAGCCGGAGCCATGGGCCCTGCTGGCACCCTGATGGCAACGGCATACAGAAGGCGGCGGCACTCTGATGGCACCGTGACGAGGCACCGGTCCGGTCGGCCCGCCGGGTGGCTGCGCGCGCTGTCGGGATTGTTCGCCGGCGGACTCGTCGTGCTGGCGCTCGCGGTGGGCGTCGGATGGTTCGCGGCGATGAACGGCGGGTCGCCGGGGTCTGAGACCTCGACGCTGTTCTGGCACGGGGTGTCCGCGGTCGTGGCCGTGCTGGCCCAGCGCCACGCCGACCGGCATCATGACCTGGGCGGCATGGTGGCGGCGGTGGCCGTGATCGGGATCACCGTGGCGGTACTGACCTTCCAGTGGCTCGTCTGACGCCGAGGAACGCCGTCCGCACCGTCCATAGCCCCGCGGTGGTGGCCGCATCGATGGCCCATCCGGTGCCGGGGATGCGCGGCAGGCCGTACAGCTCCTTCGCCCAGCCGGGGAGCAGCCCGATTGCGACGGCGGCGACCGCCGACCATGCCGGGCGGGCCGGGGTCAGCAGCTCGATGCGGAGGGGCAGTGGCGCCAGCGCGAGGCGCCGCGCGGCCCGAACCGCCGTGGGGCTCGCCACCAACTCGGGGCGGACCGCGGCGAAGTAGGCGTCCACCTCGGCACGGCTCGAAGGCAGGTCGGTGGCGCCGAGCAGGGCGCCGGCGCGGACCTGCTCGGCGAGGAAGCGGTCCTGCTCCGTGTCGTCGATCAGGCCGAGCCTGCGCACGGCGGTGACGAACGAGCTGACCTCGGTGACATGGACCCAGCGGAGCAGGTCGGGATCGTCGGCTGAGTACGCAGCGCCGGTGACCAGGTCGATGCCGCGGACCTTGCGGTGGATGCCGCGCACCCGCGCGGCGGCCCGGTCGGCGGTGGCCGTGTCGGCGAACGCGAGGGTGGTGACGTATTCCGCCGTGCGCTGCAGGCGTGGCCAGAAGTCGTCCGGGAACGAGGAGTGCTGGTCCACCCCCGCCATCGCGCGAGGGTGCAGGGCCTGCAGGAACAGTGCGGTGAATCCGCCGATGAGCGCGGCCGGGTCGCCGATCACCCGCCGGGTGGCGCTTCCCGGGGGGAAGTAGCCGAGATCCACTGCTGCATCCACACCGGCGAGCCTCTGCGCTGCTCCCGGCGGGCGCGAGTCGATCATGGAGTGGGGACGAGCGCGACGACCTCGCCGCCGCGCTGCTCCAGCAGCACCTCGCCCTGGGTGGCGAGCCGGACGGGCGCGCGGCGGTCGACCCGCTGAACCGGGAGGAAACGCAGGACCGTGCCCCGTACCGGGTCGACCTCGACGAGACCGTCCGGCACCGGAACGAGCAGGCTGCCGCCGTAGGCGACGGCGGGGCCGAGGGCGCCGGTCAGGGTCCACACGGGTGCCAGGTCGGTGCCGTTCAGGGCGATGGTCTCCGATCCGGTCCACCAGGAGACCTGCCCGAAGCTGCTGACGAGATCCTCGATGGCGGCGATCCCGCCGGGCGGATCCGCGGCGACGTCGGTTTCGGGCACACCGAGCGGGAGCAGGCTGACCTGCAGCCCGGCGTCGTCGAGGATCAGCAGACGGGCCGGGTTCGGGAGCGTGACGGCGGCGCGTTCGTCGGACAGGGCCACCAGGGTGGCACCGGCCGAAGGAAGCAGGACGGAATACTTCACCGTGGGTTTCTCGGCGCCGTCGGTGCCGTCGGGGAGGAGCAGGGTGAGCCGGTCGGTGGTCTCGTCCGGGCAGCGCTCGATCACCCCGAGGTGGCCCGTGCTGAGCGCGGTGGAGCCGTAGGTGCATCCCGTGCGGGGCTGCTTCCCGACCTGGACGGGCGCAGTCACGGCGCCGTACTCGAGGGTGCGGACCAGGTCGGATCGCATGACCTCGAGGAGGTCGGTGCCGGTGCCCACGACGAACGTGCCGTTCTCCAGCAGTCGCGTGCCGGGATGGAGATCGGGATTGCGGGTCGCGGCGCGTTCACCGGACTCGGGGTGCAGCGTCGTGAGCTCGCTGCACCAGCCGGTAGGCCCCTCGTAGAGTGCGAGCACCCGCCCGAGATCGAGACCGGGAAAGCCCTGTCCGACCGTGCACAGCGGGAGGTCGCGGGAGTAGCTCCAGGCCTCGATGCCGGTGCGGGCGTCGCGTCCGACCACCACGTTGCCATCGGCCGTGACCGCGGCGGGCCCGGAGGCGACGGGAACGGGCGTCGCGGAACTGGGCGCCCGCCAGGCCTCGACGAACCCCCTGGGCACCCCCGCAGCGGCGGGAGGTGCCTCGATCGGCGCGGCGGCCGTGCGGAGCGATGTGGCGGCGATGGCGCTCGTGCGCCACAGCGCGGTGGCCGTGCCGACCAGCAGCAACGCCAGCAACGCCGCCGCGACGACATCGCCGCGACGGCGCCTTTCCGGTCGTACCGTTCCGGTACCGATCAGCTTGCGGCGGCGTCCGACGTGGACCCGCCGTCCCCACTGTCTGCGGTGCCGATGTCGGCGCCACCCTCGCCCACCGCGCGACGGCGCGCGCCGCCGCCGCGACGCCGACGGCGACGCGGCTTGTCGGCCTCGCCCTCGGCCTGCGAGGCCGCGGCACCGGCCGGTGCCGCGGTTGCGGTTGCGGTTGCGGTTGCGACAACGTCACCCCCGACCGGGGAGATGGCGGGGGTGGGGGCAGTCTCGGCTGCCGCGCCGTCCAGGTTCACCCCTGCCCGGCTGCGGCTGCGGCTGCGGTCGCGCCGCGGGCCGCGTTCGGGCAGGACGAGCTCCTCCTCGCGGGCCCGCCCGCCACGCGCGCCGCTGCTGTTGCGGTCGCTGTTGCGCTTGCGCCCGCCGTGATCGCCTTCGGTGTCGACGTACTCGGCCTCCAGTCCGGCCCGGGTGCGCTGCGAGTGCGGCAGTCTGCTCTTGGCGTCGGTGGGGATCGCGAGGTCGGCGTAGAGGTGGTCGGAGGTGGAGTAGGTCTCCGGGGCCTCGGGCATCCCGAGCCCGAGGTCGTCGCTGATCGTCTTCCAGCGGTGCAGCTCGTCCCAGTCCACCAGCGTGACGGCCACGCCTTCCTTGCCGGCGCGGCCGGTGCGGCCGATCCGGTGGACGTAGGTCTTGGAGTCCTCCGGGCACTGGTAATTGACCACGTGCGTGACGTCGGTGACGTCGATGCCGCGGGCCGCGACGTCGGTGGCCACCAGCACGTCGACCTTGCCGGCGCGGAACGCGCGGAGGGCCTGCTCGCGGGCGCCCTGGCCGAGGTCGCCGTGCACGGCAGCGGCGGCGAAACCGCGGTCGGCGAGGTCGTCGGCGACGCGCTGCACAGTGCGCTTGGTGCGCGCGAAGATCATCGTGAGGCCGCGGCCGTCGGCCTGCAACACGCGGGTGAGCAGCTCCACCTTGTCCATCGCGTGGGCGCGGTAGACCAGCTGGCGGGTGCGCTCGTGGATGGAGCCCTGGTCGGCCTCCTCCGCACGGATGTGGGTGGGCCGGTTCAGGAAGGCCCGGCTCAGCGCGATGATCGGGCCGGGCATGGTGGCCGAGAACAGCATGGTGTGGCGCTGCTCGGGCAGCATCCGCATGATCCGCTCGACGTCGGGCAGGAAGCCCAGGTCGAGCATCTCGTCGGCCTCGTCGAGCACCAGCGCGTGCACGTGGGAGAGGTCCAGCGCCTTGCGGTTGGCCAGGTCGATGAGGCGACCCGG
>JBKJPD010000336.1:0-3286 GCA_046595345.1 Pseudonocardia sp. | reverse complement strand
CCTGGAGGCGTTCCAGCAAGAACACGCCGGGAGCTTCTACGGCCGCGAGAACGCCACCGACGCGCTGCGCTCACGCCTGGCCAGGGTGCACGGGGCCGGTGGCGGGCTAGTGCTGGTAGTGGGCCCGTCCGGGGTGGGAAAGTCATCACTGCTGCGTGCTGGACTGCTGCCGGCCATTGCAGAACACGGACTAGGGGTAGCTGGCTCACCGCCCTGGCAGCCGGTCATCAGCACACCCGGCGTCGACCCGCTCAGGGCATTGACTCGACACATACCCGAGCTCGACGGGCTGGTTGAGTCCGATAGTCAGACCACGGCTGCGAAACAACCTCCGGGCTGTGCGGTCTCAGCCGACACCGGGGCCGACCCCGGCGGCCCGCCTGAACCGACGACGTCGAACCCCGCCGACGCGCCGCTCTTGCTGGACCCAGCCCGGATCCGGGCTGCGGTCGCTGACCACGCCGAGCGGCGGGGTGGGCCCGGAGCCCGGCTGATCCTGGTGGTCGACCAGTTCGAGGAGGTCTTCACCCTCGCCTCGTCGGGGTCGGAGCGCCAGCACTACATCGAGGCCCTGCGGGCGATGTGCACCCCCGCGGCAACTGGCGAGCCCGCACCGGCGGTCGTGGTCCTCGGAGTTCGCGCCGACTTCTACAAGTGCATTTTCGACCACCCTATCCTCTCCGAAGCGCTCCAAGATCGGCAGTTCGTCCTAGGTCCGATGAACGCTGACGAGATACAAGAGGCCGTCCTGAGCCCGGCCCGCGACGCGGGGCTACGGGTCGAACCGGGCCTGGTCGAATTGCTGTTGGCCGACGTCGGAGCACGTGGCGCGGGGGGTGTCGACGCGGGAGTTCTGCCCTTGCTCTCGCATGCCCTGCGCGCGACCTGGCAGAAGCGTCGCCGGGGCACGCTGAGCGTCCAAGGATATCGGAATACGGGCGGGATCCACGGGGCGGTCGAGGCCACCGCGGAGCAGGCGTGGCACGAACTGGACGGCCCAGGACAGACCGCAGCGATGTGGCTGCTGCTCAAACTCACCAGGATCGGAAGCAGCGCCGAGCACGACACTCGGGCACTCGAGGACAAACACGAGTTGTTGTCCCACCCCCGTGACCCGGCGGCGGCCGCGGCCGCATTGGAGGTTCTGGTCACGGCCCGGCTAGTTACCGTGGATGCGGAGTCAGCCCAGCTGGCGCACGAGGCGCTGCTCTACTCCTGGACGCGCCTTCGGCAGCTCATCGAGGATCACCGGGGGGATCTCCTGGTCCGCCAACGCGTAGAAGAGGACGCCGCGAAATGGCGGCGGCGTGAAGGGTCGCTGTACCGGGGATATGTTCTCAAACACGCCAGGGCCTGGGTGCGCAAGGAGCCGGTCGACGAACCCAGCGATCTTGCACGCACGTTCCTGGCTCGATCGACGCTCATCCGGCGGCTGTTGATCGCCGGAGTGGTGCTCGTACTCGCAGCGTACGGGGCGATCGCGGTGGTTGCCCAGGGTCAACGTGACGAGGCGCAGTTCGCCGAGATCCTCGCCCAGGCCGATCGGCTGGGGGGGATTGACCCATCGTTAGCGGCTCAGCTCGACCTCGTCGCGCACCAGATGCACCCGACCGACCATCGGGTCACCGGCCGGGTGCTGTCCACCCAGCTCGCCCCGCTCGCACAAACGCTTCCGGGGGCAACCGGGGCAATTTATGACACCACGTTCAGCCCCGACGGGCACACGTTGGCCACGGCCAGCGACGGGCGAACCGTGGTGCTGTGGAGCCTGAGCGACCCCGCCCACCCCACCCCGCTAGGTGCACCCTTGATCGCCGGCACCGGTTGGATCAGCGCCGCCCGGTTCAGCCCCGACGGGCACACCCTGGCCAGCTCTGGCGCCGACGGCACAGTCCATCTCTGGAACGTCACCGACCCCGCCCGCCCCATTCCGCTGGGTACGCCGCTGGACGGCGGCAACGGCTCGATCTCGCAGCTGACGTTCAGTCCCGACGGGCACACCCTCGCCACCGCCACCGACAACAAGATCGTCCAACTTTGGGACCTCACCGATCCCACACATCCGCAGCGAGGGCCGGCGCTGACCGGACACACCGACGTCGTGCGCTCGGTGGCGTTCAGCCCCGACGGGCACCTGCTCGCCGCCGGCAGCGACGACAAGACCGTCGTGTTGTGGGCCATGACCGATCCCCGCCATCCGGTCCAGCTCCCGGCACTCGTGACCGGCCACAGCGACACCGTGCACTCCGTGGCATTCAGCCCCGACGGACATACCCTGGCCACCGGCAGCGACGACAAGACCGCGCGGCTTTGGAACCTCACCGACCCCTCCCACCCCGCGCTCATTGGAACGCCGCTGGTCGGGCATGCCAGCGCGATCTGGTCGGTGGCATTCAGCCCGGACGCGCACACCCTGGTGACCGGCAGCCAGGACGGCGTCGCCCGGCTGTGGAATCTCGCTGAGCCGACCCACATCCCGGAGGGCGGAACCCTGCACTCACCCACCGGCGGCATCCTCGCTGTCGCGTTCAGCCCTGACGGTCACACCCTCGCCAGCGGCGGGCAGGACGGCACAACCCTGCTGTGGTCGCTTCCGGACACCGTTCTGCTCGGGCACGGCTCCCGAGTAGAAGCAGTCGCCTTCAGCCCCGACGGGCACACCCTGGCCAGCGGCAGCCGCGACATGACCATCCGACTGTGGAACGTCACCGACCCTGCCCACCCCGGCCAGATCGGGCAACCACTCGCCGGAGCACAGGGCTATGTAACAGGGGTCGCGTTCAGCCCAAACGGACGTCTGCTGGCCGAAACCAGCGCCGATCGTTCTTTGCGGATGTGGAACGTCACCGATCCCACCCACCCGATCCAGATCGGCGTCCCGATCTGGCGCCACACCCAGTACGGCAATCCGGTCGCGTTCAGCCCCCACGGCACCCTCCTCGCGACCACCCAGACCGACGACAGCGTGCAGCTGTGGGACATCGCCGACCCCGCGCACCCCAACCCGATCGGGGCACCGCTACCGGTCGGGCAGCAGTTCATCAGCTCGCTGGCGTTCAGCCCGGACGGTGCCACCCTCGCCGCGAGCACCGCCGCCAGCGACGGCACCGTCACGCTCTGGGATGTCAGCACCCCGGCCCGCCCGACAGGTCTCGGCCCGGTGTTGCACCCGCACACGGGACAGATCCACCGCGCGACGTTCAGCCCCAACGGTCACACCCTGGCTGCGACCGGTGAGGACAAGAGCGTCCGGCTGTGGAACCTCGACGACCCAGCCCAGCCCAGC
>JBKJPD010000217.1:0-10065 GCA_046595345.1 Pseudonocardia sp. | reverse complement strand
ATCCTTCCGACGAGCAGTCGTACCGCGAGCTCATGCGCGTCGCGCTGGCCGCCGGCAACCGGCACGCCGCGATCCGCTGGTACGGACGGCTGCGCACGAATCTGGAATGTGCGGTCGGCCTGCCGCCCGACCCGCAGAGCCAGGCCCTGTACGAGCAGTGCGTCGCCGGGCTCGCCCCGACCGCGACGATCTTCGTCGGCCGGCAGGCCGAGCTCGCCCGGGCAGCCTCGGCGCTCCGGTCGGCCGAGCAGGGGGAGCTGGGCGCGCTGGTGGTCCGCGGTCCGGCCGGCATCGGTAAGTCGACGCTGTGCCGGCAGGTCGCGTCAGAGGCACGGGAACGGGGGTGGCTCGTCGTCACGGTTGTGGCCACGCTCGGGAGTGGCCCCTACGCGTGCCTGGTGGAGGCCGTCGAGCAACTGCTCAGTCGCGACCGCACCCTGCTCGACACCCTGCCGGGCCTGGCGCGCTCGGCGCTGGCCGATCTCACGGCGCTGGCCGCGCCGGCGCAGCCACGCGAGGGTGGGCTCACCCGGCACATGGTGATCGGTGCCGTGCGCCGGCTGATCGCGGCGTGCCGGGACGTCACCGGTGTGCTGCTGGTCGTCGACGACGCGCACCTGGCCGACGACGCGACGATAGAGGCGTGGGGACATCTGGCCCGGGCCGGTGGCGGGCTGCCACTCCTCGGCGCCATCGCCTTCCGCCCGGAGGTGGCCGCACAGTCCCTGACACGGACAGTCGCGGACCTCGACCGATCAGGCCGGTGCACCGGGATCGACCTGGGCCCGCTCGATCACGACGAGGTCGCCCTGCTCGTGGAGGCCGGTGCCCTGGCGAAGCCGGACGCAGGCGTGCTCGCCCGGATCGTCGCGATGGCGCAGGGCAATCCGTTCTTCGCTCTGGAGCTGACCCGCGGCGTCGGCGGGGCCGCAGACGCCGCGGTCGCGCCGTCGGTCTGGGAGGCGATCACCGACCGTTTCCTGGATCTCGACGATGCCACCGCCGCGATGCTGCGCCGGATCGCGGTGGCAGGGGACGACCTGGACCCGGTCAGCGTGCCCGCGCTGACCGGGTTGGCCGAGCCCGACGCGTTCGCGCTGCTCGACGCCGCGCTCGGCGCCGGTGCGCTGGTCGTGTCCGGGGCCCGCTACCGCTTCCGGCACGACCTGGTCCGCCAGGCGCTCGTCGAGCAGGTCCCGCCGCACCACCGGATCGCGATCCACCGCGACACCGCCCGCGGCCTGACGGCCGCCGGCGCCGCCCCGGCCCTCATCGCCCGGCACTGGCTGGCCGGGGGTCGACCCGGCGCTGCGGTCCCCTGGCTGCTGGCCGCGGCCCGTCGGGCCGTCACGCTCGGCGCGTTCGCCGACTCGCTCGGCCATCTCGAGCCGCTGCTGGACCACCAGCCGGAGTACCTCGAGGCGCTCCGGCTGCGGGCCGAGGCCCTCGACGCCCTCGGCGACGGTCGGGCGCCGGCCGCGTACGCGGCCGCCGCGCGGGTCGCCGGCGGGCCGGAGTCCCAGGACCTGCGGGCGATGCAGGCGCTGGCCCAGATCAAGCAGGGCGATCCCCCTGGTGCCCTGCGGACGTTGGACGGGCTTCGTCCCGTGACCGTCCAGGGCAGGCTCGCCCAGGCACTGACACTGAGTGGTGCGGCCGTCATGGGTTTCGCCGACCCCGTACTCGGGACCGCCAAGGCCGCCGAGTGCCGTCGGCTGGCCCTGGCGTCGGGAGACAGGGCGGCGCTCGTGGTGGCGTCGTGGGCGCAGGCGGCCGCCGCGCACGCCCGCGACGACCTGCGCGGTAGCGTCTGGGCGGACCTGCTCGACACGCACGCGCTCCGCGAGCTGGCGGTCAGCGTGTTCGACGGGCACCTCTGCATGACCCAGCGGCTCCTCTACGGGGCGCGGCCCTACCCCGACGTGGTCGCGTTCGCCGATTCGTTCATCGCTGAGGCGCAGCGGCTCGGCGCCGTCCGCGGGCGCGCCTTCGCCACGACGTTGCGCGGTGAGGCGAAGCTGCTCTCGGGTTCGCTGGACGAGGCCGACCAGGATCTCCGGGAAGCGGCCCGGCTCAACCGGGCAATCGGGGCCGCCACCGGTGAGGCCTTGGCGCTGCAGCGTCTGGCCGAGGTGGCGTTGTACCGGGGCCAGGCCGCAGCAGCGGGCCCGCTGCTCGACGAGGCGCTGGCCGTCGCCCGCGAGTCCGACGTCGGCTTCCACCTCTTCGACCGCATCTACGGGACCAGGATCGCCGCCGCCGCCGATCCCACCGCCGCTCTGCTCATGCTCGACGAGGCGGAGTCAGGGGTTCGCGGCCCGTTGGAGACGTGCCCCGGCTGCCGGATCACACTCACCGTCCCCGCCGCCATCGCCGCCGCGCGAGCCGGGGATCTCGACCGTGCAACCCGGTACGAACAGGCCACGGCGACGCTGGCCAGGGTGGTGATGCGGCTACCCGGCTGGGACGCAGCACTCGAGGAGGTCCGAGGACATCTCGCGGCGGCGAGCGGGGGCGGCGTCCAGGCCGCCGCCCGCTTCCGCGCGGCGGCGAAGGGCTTCCGGGACGCCGGCCAGCCCCTCGACGAGGCCAGGTGCGCCGCATCGGCGGGATGCCCGGCCTGACCCGACCCGGTGCGGGCGATCGGCCGGGAACATTCCAGGAACACCCGCTTGACATCGTCAGGTCTCGTCCAGCACCTGATGGACGCGACCGCGGGAGGATGCCATGACCGGTGTCACGGAGTTGGTGACCGCAGCCAAGGCGGGTATCGAGAACCTCGCCCCCGCAGACGTGGCGGCGGAACTCGAAGACCCCTTCGTGCTGCTGGTGGATGTGCGCGAGCCCGGCGAGACCGCGTACGGCAGCATCCCCGGCGCGGTGCTCGCCCCACGCGGGATGCTCGAGTTCCACGCTGACCACGGAACTCCGCACCACGTCGAGGGTTTCGAGCCAGGCCGGCGGGTGATCGTGTACTGCTCTGCAGGCTCCCGCTCGGCGCTCGCGGTTCGCTCCCTGCAGGAGCTCGGCTACCGCGACGTAGCCCATCTCGACGGTGGGCTCGATGCCTGGATCGACGAGGGCAGGCCGATGACCGGGCCGACGACCGCCATCGTGGCCGGCCTGCGCCCACCCGCTTCCGGCGGCGCCGCTGCCGCACGGACACCGAAAGGACACCGTCATGGGATATGACCTCGAAGGCCGGATGATCGAAGTGTGCACATGCGAGAGCTACTGCCCGTGTTGGGGCGGACTGGACCCGGACGGCGGGTCATGCGCGTTCAGTTGGGTCTTCCACTTCGACCGGGGCCAGATCGGCGGGGTGCAGGTGGCCGGGCTGAACATGGGGTTCCTCGGGAGCCTGCCCGGCAACCCGCTGGCCGGCAACGTGCGCCTGCTCGTCGTCGTGGACGACGACGCCACCGACGCACAGCAGGAGGCTCTCCTGGCGGCGTTCACCGGAAAGGAGGGCGGGCCACTCGCCGACCTGGCCGGGCTCGTCGGCGAGGTGGTGGCCGTCGAACGCGCGCCGATCGAGTTCGACGTCAACGAGGGCTCCGGCACGTTCCGGGTCGGTGGTCGCTTCGAGGCTGAGGTGCAAGGTTACCGATCCCCCAACGGGAATCCGACCAAGTTGCTCGACACCGCGCTGTCGCCGGTGCTCGGGAACCCCGCCTACCCCGGCAGCCCTGTCCGGTTCCAGGTGACTGCCGCCGACCACGGATACGAGTTCCCCGGCCGCAGCTCCACCCAGACCGAGTTCCACTACGTCGAGGCTTGACGGGGCCGTGATGAGCCTCGCCACCCGCGTCACCCGCGCCCGTCACGACCCCGGCGTCGCGCTGTGGGTCGTGGCCGGCGCCGCCTGGCTGCTGCTGATCGTGGCTGTGCTGGCCGGTTCCCCGCAGCTCGCACACCACCACGGTGTGGCCGGTGCGCTGCGGTCCGGGACCCGGCCGCCGCTGGTGGAGCTGGTGGTCTTCGCCGGATTCTGGCTGCTGATGGTGTCCGCGATGATGCTGCCCAGCACGGCGCCGATGGTGCGGATGTTCCACTCCGTGAGCGCGGGCCGGGTGCGTCCGGGCAGTGCCCGGGCGGCGTTCCTGGCGGCCTACTTCGCCATCTGGCTGGCCTTCGCGGCGGTCGCACTTCTCGGCGATCTCGCCGTACACGTGATGGTCGAACGCTGGGCATGGCTGGCCGAGCACGACGGCCTGTTGCTCGCCGGTGCCCTCGCGTTGGCCGGCGGCGTGCAGTTCACCGCGCTCAAGCAGCGCTGCCTGACGGTCTGCCGCGATCCGAGGGCGATGTTCTTCGTCCACTACCGGCGCGGCGCCCGGGCGGCCTGGGCGCTCGGTGTCCGCCACGGCCTGTCGTGCCTCGGTTGCTGCTGGGCGATGATGCTCGTCATGTTCGCCACCGGAGTCGGCAGCCTGTGGTGGATGGCGGGTCTGACCGCGGTGATGGTCGCGGAGAAGACCACCCGCTGGGGGGCCCGGATCGTCGGGCCGGTCGGTGTCGTACTGCTGTTCGCCGCCGCCGTGCTGGCCGTCGGCGAGTGGGATTGGGCGCAGGCAGCCGGCGTGCAGATCTCCGTCCACGAGCACGGCCGTGCGCCCGGTCACTGAGCTGTGACCCACCCGCGAGTCGAACCCCGTACCGCACTCCCGCGGCGTCGGGGTCCGGTGATCGCGTGGCAGGCTGGGCCGGTGAGCCACGACGTCCCCAAGACCTATGACGTGTCAGCCGTCCGTGATCGTTTCCCCGCGCTGTCGGCCGGGTACGCCCACTTCGACGGGCCGGGCGGGTCGCAGGTGCCCGACGTCGTCGCCGACGCGGTGGCCGCCACGCTGACCTCGCCGCTGGCCAACCGGGGCAGGGTCACCGCTGCCGAGCGCGCCGCCGACGCGATCGTGCTGGACGCGCGGGCGGCGATGGCAGACCTGCTCGGGGCCGATCCGCGGGGGATCGTGTTCGGCCGCAGCATGACCCAGCTCACCTTCGACATGGCCCGGACCCTCGCCGCGACCTGGGCGCCAGGGGACGAGGTTGTCGTCACGCGCCTCGACCACGACGCCAACATCCGCCCCTGGGTGCTGGCCGCCGAATCCGCCGGAGCGGTCGTGCGGTGGGCGGACTTCGATCCCGCGACCGGGGAGCTCACCGAGGACGACATCGCCGCCGTCCTGACGCCGCGCACCCGGCTGGTGGCCGTCACGGCGGCGTCCAACCTGATCGGTACCCGCCCGCCGGTGCGGGCGATCACCGATCTCGCCCACGAGGCCGGGGCACTGACCTACGTCGACGGCGTCCACCTCACGGCACACGCACCCGTCCATCTGCGGACGCTGGGCGCGGACTTCTACACCTGTTCGCCCTACAAGTTCCTCGGCCCGCACTGCGGGGTGCTCGCCGCGGCGCCGGAGCTGTTGGGGACGCTGCACCCGCAGAAGCTGCTGCCCAGCTCCGCGGAGGTGCCCGAGCGGTTCGAGCTGGGCACGCTGCCCTACGAGCTGCTCGCGGGTACCACCGCCGCCGTGGGCTTCCTCGCTGATCTGGCGAGCCTTGCCGGTATCGCGGGCGCCACTGCCGGCACCCGGCGGGAGCGGCTGCTGATCTCGATGGAGGCCGTCGAGGCCCACGAGGACCGGTTGCGCGCCCGCATCGAGGCCGGGCTGGCGACCCTGCCGGGCGTCACGGTGTACTCGCGGGCCGCGCACCGCACCCCGACGCTGCTGCTCAGCATCGCGGGCCGGGAGCCGGCGCGGGCCTACGAGTTCCTGGCCGGGCGCGGCATCTTCGCCCCGGCGAGCTCGTTCTACGCGCTGGAGGCGTCGCGGCATCTGGGGCTCGGGGACGGCGGTGGTGTGCGGGTCGGGCTGGCGCCCTATGTCGACGACGGTGACGTGGACCGGCTGCTCGAGGGGTTGGGGGCGTTCGTGGCGGTCTCGTCGCGGAAGAGCGGCGGCAGGTAGCGAAGCATCAGTATCGACCAGGTCAGGTGCGTGAGGAGTGCGGCCTGGATGCCTCCCGAGGAGCGGCGCTGCAACCCGAACAGTGTCCCCATGATGCCCGACGCGAGAACGAGCGCCGGGTTGCGGGTGGCCACGGTGGCCATCATGTACGCGCAGGTGGACGCGGCGACCGGGTGCCGTACGCCGACGGCCGCGTAGAGGGCCCCCCGGAAGAACACCTCCTCGGCCGCGCCGTTGGACAGCGTCGTGATCAGGACCAGCCGATCGGAGCCCTGGTCGGCGTACTTCAGCACCGACGAGATCGCGCGGTCCAGCACCGGGATGTGGCGGCAGACCAGCGCACCCACGTAGAACACCCCGAACGCCGCGACGCCGGTCAGAACCGGCGCGACAACGGGACGTCGCAGGGAGTGGCCGACCCCCTGCATCCAACCCAGATGTAGTGGACCCGACGCCACGCCGCCCACGATCCAGGTGGCGGCCGTCGCGAACGTCAGGCCGTAGAACTGCGGCGAGTCGGGTCTCGTCGACAGTGACGCACCGAGCAGGCCGGCGCCCGCGAGGCCGGTGCCGAGCACTACCCGGCGGCGCCGATGGAACGCGGCGTCGGTTTCGCGGTGGTCCCTGGGTACCTTCTGACTCAACCACGAGGGCACCGCCGCCAGCAGCCGGTCGTAGCGCCGGGTCACGGCCGAGCCGCCCTGGCGCGCTCACCGAGGGCCCGCAGCACGGCGGTGTCGTAGTCCATCGGCTCGAACGGTATGAGTGCCCGGATGCTGTCGTCGCGCACCACCACCTCGTTGCTCATCGAGTCGATCAACGACCGGCCGGTCTGCACGTTGACGCTCGTGACGAGCGATAGCCAGTACGACGAGAGCCGCGGCGTGAGTAGCGGCACCGGCACGACGAGCATCACCCGGCCCTCGATGACCGCGACCCGGCGCATCATCTCGACGTACTCCAGGACGTCGGGCCCGCCGACATCGAATGCCCGGCCGGCCGCCTCCGGGATCTCCAACACCTCGACGAGGTAGCGCACGACGTCGGCGATCGCGATCGGCTGGGTCCGGGTGCGCACCCAGCGTGGCGTGACCATCGCCGGGAGGTGCTCGACGAGCTGGCGGGTCATCTCCCAGGAGATGCCGCCGTGCCCGACGATGATCCCGGCCCGCAGGGTGGTGACGGGTACCCCCGCGGAGCCGAGCAGCTCCTCCACCTCGCGGCGGCTGCGCAGGTGCTCGGACAGGTCGTCGGCGTCGTCGCCCAGTCCGCCAAGGTAGACGATCCGGGCGAGCCCCGCGTCGGCGGCGGCGCGGGCGAAGTTGCGGGCGCCGTCGGCGTCGCGGCGGACGAACGCGGCGTCGTCGAGGGAGTGCACCAGGTAGTAGGCGGCGTCGCAGCCGGCCAGCGCGGCGGCGAGCGATGCGGAGTCGAGTACGTCGCCCAGAACGGCCTTGCCCGCCCCGCGGTAGCGTTCGGGTTGCCGGGTCATCGCCAGTACCTCGTGGCCCGCTTCCTCAAGGGCGGGGCACAGCCTGCCGCCGACGAAACCCGACGCACCGGTCACCAGAACACGCATGGCTCAAGCCTCTCCTGCCGCGGCCGCGGGCGCGACTTCAGGCGCGCCGCCCGGCCGCCCGGGTGTGCTCGAAGATCAGGTTCGTCTCGGTGCCGGCGATGGCGGGGTCGCGGTTGAGGTGCTCGCCCACGAACCGGCGCAGCTCGTCGGTGCTGCTGGTCGCCACGTGGACCAGGAAATCGTTGGCCCCGGCGACGAAGTACACCTCCAGCACCTCCGGGCGGTGGCTGAGCTTCGCGGTGAACTCGCCCATCGCGTGGCGCGCGTCGGGCTGCAGCCGGATCGCGATCATGGCCTGCAGGTCGTGGCCCAGCGCCCGGGGATCTATGTCGGCGTGGTAGCCGCGGATCACCCCGTGCTCGCGCAGCGCCCGCACGCGGGCCAGGCACGTGGACTGGGCGACTCCCACGCGGTCGGCCAGGTCCTTGTTGGAGACGCGCGCGTCGTCGCCCAGCGCCCGCAGGATGGCGCGGTCGGTGTCGTCGAGCCGAAGTTCCTGCGCCCGGAGTGATCGTTCCGGCCTCGTTCCCGCAGGTGGTAATGGCATTAGTGGCCTCCAGCGAATGTTCTGCGGTTCGATTGCAGTCTATAGCGAGGTTCTTCATTCTTGTGGCATGAGAATCGGTGTTCCCCGCGAGGTCAAGGTCCACGAGTACCGCGTCGCGCTGACGCCGTCCGGGGCGCAGGAGCTCACCCGTTCCGGGCACACCGTGCACGTCGAGCGGGGCGCCGGGCTGGGCAGCTCGATCACCGACGCCGATTACGAGGCCGCCGGTGCCCACATCGTCGGAACGGCCGACGAGGTGTGGGCCGCGGCCGATCTGCTGCTGAAGGTCAAAGAACCGGTCGAGCAGGAGTACCACCGGCTGCGCCGCGACCAGGTCCTGTTCACCTACCTGCATCTCGCCGCGTCGCTGCGGTGCACCGAGGCTCTACTGGCATCGGGCAGCACCGCCATCGCCTACGAGACCGTTCGGCTGCCTGACGGAACGCTCCCCCTGCTGGCCCCGATGAGCGAGGTCGCGGGCAGGCTGGCGCCGCAGGCCGGCGCGAACGCGCTGCTCGCCGCCGCCGGTGGCCGGGGTGTCCTGCTCGGCGGGGTCCCCGGTGTCCGTCCCGGCAGCGTCGTGGTGATCGGTGCCGGAGTCTCCGGACAGAACGCCGTGGCGATGGCCGTGGGAATGGGCGCCGAGGTCACCGTGCTCGACCTCGACATCGCCAAGCTGCGCCAGCTCGACGATCGCTACGCCGGCCGCGTCCGCACGGTCGTGTCCAACGCGCATGAGATCGAGAAGGCCTGCCTGATCGCCGATCTGGTGATCGGCGCCGTCCTCGTTCCCGGGGCCAGGGCGCCACGGCTGGTGAGCAACGACCTGGTCCGTCGGATGAAGGCGGGTTCGGTGCTCGTCGACATCGCCATCGACCAGGGCGGCTGCTTCGAGGACTCGCGGCCCACCACCCACGCCGACCCGACCTACCGGGTGCACGACTCGGTCTTCTACTGCGTCGCGAACATGCCGGGCGCCGTACCGCACACCTCCACCTACGCACTGACCAACGCCACGCTCCCGTACGTGCTGCGGCTGGCGAACCTGGGCTGGATGGCCGCGCTGGCCGCTGACCCCGCGCTGGCCGCCGGCCTGTCGACGCACCGCGGGGCGCTGATGAGCCGCCAGGTGGCCCACGACCTCGGCCTGGCCTACACGGAGCCGGTAACCCTCCGCGCGGCCTGACGGGCCGTGCCCGCATAAGGTTCGCGGGTGTTCGGCGAATCATGGTCGTTCCTGCCCGGGGCCGGGCTCATACTCGCGCTCTTCGCGGTGTTCGTGGTGCTCATCATCCGGTCCCGCGGTGACGCCGGGGGCCCTGACATGGTCGGGGCCGAGCCGCAGGACCGGCCGCGCGCGGCCGTCGTGGCCAACCCGACCAAGATCGAGGACGGCCTTCGGGACCGCATCACGGAGATCTGCGCGGGCCTGGGCTGGGCCGATCCGCTGTGGCTGGAGACGACCGTCGAGGACCCCGGCACCGGCCAGGCGCTCGAGGCGGTGGACCACGGCGTCGATGTCGTGCTGGCAGCAGGGGGGGACGGCACCGTGCGCGCCGTCGCGCAGGCCCTCGCCGGCACCGACGTGGCGATGGGCCTGCTCCCCGCCGGCACCGGCAACCTGCTCGCCCGAACCCTCGGCACCCCACTGGAGATGGGCGCGGCCACCCGCGTCGCGCTGACCGGGGACGACCGGACGATCGACGTCGGGCGGGTGCGCGTGGACGGTGGCCCGGAGGAGTACGTGTTCCTCGTGATGGCCGGTACCGGGTTCGACGCCGCAGTCATGGAGAACACGCCCGAGGCGCTCAAGGGGCGGGTCGGCCCGCTCGCCTACGTCGTCTCGGGGCTGCGCGCGATGCGCGGCCGCCGCACCGGCGTCACCCTGACCTTCGACGACGGGCCGCCGCTGCGCCGCCGCAGCCGAACCGTGCTGGTGGGCAACAGCGGCACCCTGCTCGGCG
>JBKJPD010000009.1:0-3163 GCA_046595345.1 Pseudonocardia sp. | reverse complement strand
CAGGCCCATCTCGGCTGCGCGCAGCTGCGCCAGCATGGTGACGCAGCAGCTCTCCTTCATCTCGATCGTCCCGGATTCGGCGGCGCGCCGGTACGCGGGCGCGAGGCCGAGGTCCTGCTCGAAGCCGACGTAGCTCTCCTCGCACACCTTCACCGCGCCCGCCGCGATCAGCAGGTCGACGTCGATGCTGTGCGCCGACCCGACCAGGTGCAGGTCGTGGCGGCCCTGCCGGATCAACTCGCGCACCAACGCCATCGGCAGCCGCCCACACAGCCCGCCGCCGAGGGCGACGAGCGCGCCGTCGATGACCAGCGCGGCGGCCTCGGACAGGGAGGCCCGCTTGTCCGGCGTGAGGTGGAAGGGACTCATTGTGCCGTCATCCCACCGTCCGCGGCGATCACCGATCCGGTCATGAAGGAGGCCTCGTCGCTGGCCAGGAACAGGGCGAGGTTGGCGATGTCCTCGGGCTGGCCGAGGCGCCCGAGCGGGTACTTGACCAGCGTCTTCGCCAGACCGACCGCCAGGTCGCCGTCGCCGCGGGCGCGCAGCATCGGCTCCATCAGCGGGGTGTAGACGGTGCCGGGGCAGATCACGTTGACCCGCACCCGGCGGGGCGCGAGGTCGATCGCCATCGACCGGGTCAGCGCGATCACCGCGCCCTTCGCAGCGCAGTAGGCGGCGAAGTTCGGCACGCCGACCAGCCCGGCGACCGAGCCCTGGTTGATGATCGAGGCCGTCTCACCCTCGGCCGGGTTCATGTGTCGCAGCGCCGCGCGGGAGCACAGGAAAGAGCCCTTGGCGTTCACCGCGAAGCTGAAGTCCCAGTTGTCCTCCTCGGCGACCAGGACCGACCCGCGGCTGTCCACGCCGGCGTTGTTGTAGAGGACGTCGAGCCTGCCGAACTCGGCCACCGTGCGGGTGACGGCCTCCTCGACCTGGTCGGCGTCGGACACGTCGGCGGTCACCGCCAGTGCCTGACCGTTCTGCTTCGTGATCAGCGCCGCCGTCTCGGCCGCCGACTCCGAGTGCAGGTCGAGCACGGCCACGGCCGCGCCTTCGGCGGCGAACCGCAGCGCGGAAGCCCGCCCGATCCCCGAGCCGCCACCCGTGATGAGTGCGACCTTGCCTGCCAGCCTGCTCGACCCGGAAATGCTAGTCGTCATAGTGATGTCCATCCTCCATCGATGATCAATGCATGGCCGTTCATGTAACTGAGCCGACCGGACGCGAGTACGCAGATGGCGTCGGCGATGTCGGCGGGCTGGGCCACCCGGCCGAGCGGGATGTTCGCCTCGACCTTCGCCCGTAGCTCCGGCACATCGAGGCGCCACTGGGTCATCGGGGTCTCGACGAAGCCCGGGCAGACCGCGTTCGACCGGATCCCGGCATGCGCATAGTCCACCGCGAGCGACTTGGCGAACATCAGTGCGGCACCCTTGGACGCCGTGTAGGCGCAGCGGCCCGGGAACACGACCAGCCCGGCCACCGACGCCACCGTGATCACCTGCCCCGAGCCCTGCGCGAGCATCACCGGCAGGGCCGCCCGGGAGCACAGGAACGGGCCGCGCGAGTTGATCGCGTGCACCCGGTCCCAGTCCGCCACCGGCGTCTCGTGACAGATCGTCGCGGCCGACCCGCCGCTGATCCCGGCGTTGTTGACCAGCACGTCGATCCGGCCGAAGGTCGTGACGATGTCGGTGAAGGTGCGCTCGACGGCATCGGCATCGGAGACGTCGGCCGCGTAGCCGGACCCGTTCGGCCCGGCGGCGGCCTTGGCGGCGTCGATGTCCAGGTCGAGCACGGCGAGCGTGAACCCGTCGGCCGCCAGCCGGGAACATGTCGCGAGTCCGATCCCGGACCCGCCGCCGGTCACCACTGCCACTCGTTCGTCAGAACTCATACGCCTACCGCCAGTTTCTGTTGGGCCGCCTGCGCGGCGACGATGAGTGGGTCGTAGACCGGTGAGTACGGGGGCGCGTAGGACAGGTCGAACGCGACGAGGTCCTCCACCGACAGCCCCGCATGCAGCGCCGCAGCAACCACATCGACGCGTTTCGCGGCGCCCTCGCGGCCCACCAGTTGCGCACCGAGCAGGCGCCCGCCGTCCTCGTGGACGAGCCGGACGTGCAGGGGCTGCACTCCGGGGTAGTACTTCGCGCGGCTGCGGCTCACCACGTCGGTCGCGGTGGCCGACAACCCGGCGGCCTGCGCCTCGGCCAGCGTCAGCCCGGTGCGCGCCACCTCGAGCTCGAAGACCTTGACCACGGCCGTCCCGACGACGCCCGCGAACGTGGCGTCGCCGCCCGCCGCGACCGTCCCGGCGACGCGGCCGGTCTTGTTCGCCGCGGGTCCGAGCGGTACGAATGCCGGCCCGCCGAGCACGCGGTGGAACGGGGCCACGCAGTCGCCCGCCGCCCAGACGCCGGGCAGGCTGGTCCGCATCCGGTCGTCGACCAGCAGCGCCCCGCCGGGACCGGTGAGCGCACCGGCGTCGGCGGCGACCGAGGACGCGGGCCGGACCCCGGCACAGATCACCACGACGTCGTATCCCGTCTGTGCCGGCGCGGTGTTACCGGGAATCGCGGTGTTGTCGAGGATCTGGGCCACGTCGACACCCAGCCGCAGGTCCACGTGCTCGCGGGCGTGCTGTTCGACGATCGCGGCGACCGGTTCGTCCAGGTTGGGCAGCACCCGGTCCAGCCGCTCCGCGACGGTCACCCGGCAGCCACGCACGTGCAGCGCCTCGGCCACCTCCAACCCGATGTAGCCCGCGCCCACCACCAGCGCCGTGCGTACCGTGCCGGCGTCGAGCAGCGTGCGCAGCGCGATCGCGTCCTCCATCTTCCGGATGGTGAACGTGGGCGTGCTGCCGAGACCCGGCAGCGGCGGGGTACCGGGGACCCCACCGGCGGCTACCACCAGCGCGGAGAAGTCGATCTCACGGTCCTGGCCCTCGTGGCGGTACCGCACGACACGTCTCTCGATGTCGAGCGCAATTGCGTGGGCGTGCAGCCGCAGGTCGAGGCCTCGGCGGTCGCGGAAGTACTCCGGGGAGTAGGACAGCAGGTCTTCGGGTCGCTCCACCAGCCCGGACAGGTAGTAGGGCAGTCCACACATTCCGTACGCCGCCCATCCGGCGGCCTCGAGAACGACGATCTCGAGC
>JBKJPD010000615.1:0-9299 GCA_046595345.1 Pseudonocardia sp. | reverse complement strand
AGCGGTCAAAGCCCGCTACGCGGACTGGCGAAAGGTGCACCGGCTCGCTCTCACGCCGCGGGAACGCGGGCCGGGATTTTCTCATTCGACCCCCCGGCGGGGTACGTCTCGCCGTTCCCTGGCTGGCCTTCCCGGCCTACGCTGCCCCGACCAGCACTGGGAGGGGGCCGGATGCGGTACGGGGAGCCGCGATACGGGTCATTGGCCGGACTGCGGCACCGCTCGCCGGTGCACGGCCTCGACCGGCGCACCCTCGGCCCCGCCGAGGTGCTCGCCCAGTCGGTGTCGAGCGCCGCGCCCGCGGCGGCGATGGCGACCGTCCCGGCGATCGTGGCGGCCACCGCGGGCCCCGGCACCCTGTGGTCGTTCGCCGTCGCCACGCTGGTGGCGCTGCTGATCGGGAGCTACATCGGGCAGTTCACGCGCCGGATGGCAGTGGCCGGATCGCTCTACAGCCTGACGGCCAAGGGGCTGGGCCCGGTATCGGCGTTCGCCTGCGGTGCGGCGTTGCTGGTCGGCTACGGCGCCCTGGCGATGGCCGCGCTGAGCGGCTCGGCGACCTACATCGACGCGCTGATCGCCCGGGCCGGTGGCGGCCCGGTGGGGTCCCGCCCGGTGATGGTGGGGGCGGTGTGCGTGCTCGCGTTGCCGGCAACGGCCGGGGTCCTCGTCAAGGTCCGACTCTCGGCTCGGGTCGTGTTGCTCGTCGAGGCCGTGTCGATCACCGTCATGATCGTGGTTTTCCTCGCTCTGCTGGGGGCCGGACCCGGGATTCGGCGGGATCGCCGCCGGCGTGTTGCCGGCCCTCGGGGCGTTCATCGGGTTCGAGGCGGCCACGGCGCTGGGTGTGGAGGCACGGCGCCCGTTCCGCACCATCCCGCGGGTGGTGCAGTGGACGGCGGTCGCCACCGGGTTGCTGTACCTCTTCGCGGCCTATACCCAGGTGGCCGGATTCGGCGTCGGTCTGGGTGCGGAGCCCGAACCGGTGCTGACGCTCGCCACCGCCCAGGGCCAGGACTGGCTCGCCGTGCTGCTCGGCCTCGGCATCGCGATGTCGTTCGCCGCATGCACGCTCGCCACCCTCAACGCGCTGGTGCGCGTCGTGTTCTCGATGGCCCGCGACGGCATCACCCCGGCCGCTCTGGGTGTCACGCACCGGCGGCTGCGCACCCCGCAGGTGGCGATCGCGCTGGTGCTGCCCGTCGTCACCGCAGTGCCGACCGCGCTGCTCGCCGCCGGGATGTCCGGGCAGCGGGCGCTGGCCGTGCTGCTGACGGTGGCGGTCGTCGGGTATCTCGTCGCCTACCTGCTCGTCTGCCTGGCCGCGCCGCTGTTCTTACGCCGGATCGGCGAACTGACCGCGGCGCCTGTCGTGGTCACCGCCGTGGTCGTCCCGATCCTGCTCGCGGTGCTCGTCGCGTTCGTCGTATCGGCGTGGGGCGGAGCCGTTCCCGTCGTCCTCGGCGCGCTGGCGGTGGCGTGTCTGGGATGGCTGGGGTGGCTGCGGTGGCGGCGGCCGGAGCAGCTCGCGGGCATCGGCGTCTACGACGAGACGATCAGTTCCGACGTGCTGGGGGTCGACGTCCTGGGGGCTGATGTCTTCGGTTGCACCCCCGTCCGGGAGGGCACGCGGTGACGTCGCTGGACCCGATCCCGCTCTCGGGCCGCCAGCCGCGGGCGGTGCGCAGTGCGCTGGCGGTTCTCGAGGAGGTCGTCGCGGCCGGGCCCGGGGTCACCGCGAAGGAGATCTCGGCGGCGCTGAAGCTGCCGCAGGCCACCACCTACCGGCTACTCAACCTGCTGGTCGGCGAGGGGTACCTGGTGCGACTGCCGGACCTGCGGGGGTTCGCCCTCGGCCGCCGGGCCGCCCGCCTTGCGCTGCCCGTCGTTCCGAGGCCCCCGGCCGCCGCCCGCGGCGTCGTCGAGCACCTGCGTGGGATGGTCCGCTGGGGGGTGCACCTGGCATCGTTCCGCACCGGGCAGGTGATTCTCGTCGATCCCGACCCTGACCACCCCCCCACCGAGGCCGCCGTGCTCGCCCGCAACCCGCACGCGTCCGCGCTGGGTCAGCTACTGCTCGCCGACCAGGCCGACTGGCGGGCGCTGACCCGCGATCTGCGCGGCCTCACCGAGTACACGCTCACCGATCCCGCCGAGCTCGACGATCGGCTCGGCGGGATCGCGGCCGCCGGGCTCGCCCGCCAGTGCGGCGAGGTGCGGGGCGACAAAGGGTGCCTGGCCGTTCCCGTCCGGGATGGTTCGTCGGGCGCGCTCGTCGCCGGGCTGGCCCTGTGCGGGCCTTTCCACCGGGTCGCCGAGCCCAACGAGAAGCTCGTACGGCTGCTGACGGAGCACGCGGCGCGGCTGGTGCCCCTGTTGGCCTGACATGCATCCGCCCCGCCCGGTGGGGAGTGCCGGGCGGGGCTGGGCGGGCCGGAGAAGTAGACGGGTTACTCGTAGATCCGCAGGTAGTCCACATACATCTCGGTCGGCTGTGGTGAACCGCCGTCGGGGAAGTAGTCCAGCTGGATCGCGGCGTGCATCTTGTCCGAGGGCATGGTGGCGGGGTCGGTGCTCTCGAACCACTTCGCGCCGTCCATGTAGCCGGTGACGCGGCCGTCGACCCACTCCACGGCGTAGATGTGCCACTGGGTGAGGTCGATGGCCTTCTTCGCGTACTTCTGCTGGTTGCCGGCGCTGTAGTGCAGGAAGAAAGACACGTCGGTAGCCGCGCTGTCGGTCTCGGCGAGGTCGATCTCGCCGCCTGCGGGCCACGAACCGTTGGGCCACAACAGGAGTACGGGATGGTACTGGCTGTCGCCCTTGGGGAATCTGGCGCGCATCTCCCACTTGCCGAAGCGCTGGTCCTGACCCCAGGCCAGGCCACCGGTGTTGCCGGCAGGGTCGCCGCGGATGACGAGCGAGCCGTTCTCGACGGTGATGGCCTCGGCGGTGCGGCGGCCCTCGCCCGCGTGCCCGGCGCCCTGGTAGACGTTCCACATCGAGCTCTTGGAGCCGTTGAACTCGTCGCCGCCGATCGCCGTCCAGCGTGGGGTGACCGCGGTCTGGGTGCCGTCGCCACCGTCTGCAGGCGGTCCCGTCCTGGAGGCAGGCGCTGAGGGCGCAGGTGCGGCAGGCCCGGGCGCCGCCGGCCCGCGCCGGGTGGTCGTGGTGGCGGCAGGCTCGCGGGCGGCCTTCGTGGCGGCCGCGGCCTGCTCCGTGGTGCTCTGGACAGCCTCCGGGGTCGTGGTGGCTGCGCTGCGGCTCGTGGGATTGAGCCGGTCGACCTCCGCGTAGGGAGGGGGCTGGGTGGTACCCAGCTCGGGTGCGGCAAGCGTGTTGCCCTCGGCGGGTCGGACGACCGAGACGATCGCAGTGGTCACCAGCATCACCACCACGCCGATGGCGAGGGGAGCCATGCGACGGGTGAGCGAGTGACCGGTCGGGGTATCGGGGGTGGTGACCACGGCACGGATACGGCGGTGCCGTCCCGTGGTCTCGGTGGGGGAGTCGTGCTCTGCGGAGATTCGTGCGATCTGCTCGGTCGGGGATTCCGAGCGATCACCCGCAGCGGAGGGTTTCCGTCGCATGGGGGGTGACCCTAAAGAGGGTGACGCCCGGTGATCGCCGAACCTGAGAGGCATGGGTGCGCGTGGGCGCCAGCAGGTCACCTATACGCGCCAGAAAGCACGTGACAGCCCGATAGGCGATTGGTGCTACTCCGTTCGGCTCAACCGATCTCTCAGCTCGGAGTGAGAAGTGATCCACGTCCGGGTGAAATCGCTCCGTTAGTCGATTGTTATCTCGGGCGGAACGCGACATGGTGGGACCGATGCTCCCCGCTGCTCCCCCGGGGGGTGCGTCCCCGTACCTGTCGTCGGCACCGCCGGCGGCACGCGTGTTCGTGCCCTCGACCGATCACGTCCTGCTGGCGCTGCCCCCGACGGCCGCGTCCGCCTCTGTGCTGCGCAGCCTTCGTTCCGAGGGCGTCAGCGTCAGCCCGATCAGCGTCGGCGTCAGCGTGCTCGACGCGATCCGTTCCCGTGATCCGGCGCTGCTCGTGCTCGACGTCGAGCTACTCGGACCGGACCAGGTTTCCGTGCTGGCCGCGGTCCGGTCCGAGATGCCGAACGTCTCGGTGATCGCGGTCACTCGACGCGAGCGACGGGCCTGCCTGCTCGGGTTGCTCCGCGGTGACCGCGACGACTACCTGCTGCGCCCCTTCGCCGTCGACGAGCTCGCTGCCCGGATCCGGCTGCGCCTGCGGCTCGGTCGGCCCCTCGAGAACACGCTGCTGCAGCAGGGCGAACTGGTCGTGGACACCGAGTTCGGCGACGTCACCGTCGACGGTCGGCGGGTCTCCCTCTCGCCCACCGAGTACGCGCTGCTGATGGCGCTGCTCGCTACTCCGGGTGTGGTCGTCGCGCCCGATCACCTCGCCCGTGGCGTGTGGTCGGAACCGGCCTCGGCCAATCTCCTACAGGTCTACATCTCGTATCTGCGCCGCAAGATCGGGCCGGAACGCATCCGCACGGTGCGTGGCGAGGGTTACATCCTGGAGGCGTGATCGGGTGCCGTAATCGGTCGTCGACCCTCCGCGAGCGAGGTGGCCGCCGCCAGGAACATGTCGTTCTCGTGCGGTGTCGAGATGGTGACCCGCACACCGTCGGGGTGGAACGGGCGGACGATCACCTTGTGCTCCAGACAGTGGGCCGCGAAGTCCGCGGTGCGTTCCCCCAAAGCGAGCCATACGAAGTTCGCCTGAGAGGGCGGCACCGGATAGCCCGCGGCGAGCAGTACCTCGCGGACGCGGACCCGCTCGGTGACCACCTCGGGGCACGCCGCGAGCAGGTTCTCGGCGTCGTCGAGGGCGGCGATCGCACCGGCCTGCGCCACCGCGCTGACGCTGAACGGGGCACACACCTTGCGCAGCGCCGTGGCCACCTCGGGCGAGGCGATCGCGTAGCCCACGCGCAGCGCAGCGAGCCGGTAGGCCTTGGAGAACGTGCGCAACACGACCAGGTTGGGATGGGCGTCGAGCAGGGTCAGGCCGTTCACGGCGTCGGGATCAGTGACGTACTCGTAGTAGGCCTCGTCGAGCGCCACCAGCACGTCCGGCCCGACGGCGACGAGGAAACGTTCCATCTCGGCGCGGGTGACCACCGTGCCCGTCGGGTTGTTCGGGCTGCACACCATCACCAGGCGGGTGTGCGGGGTGATCGCGGCGGCCATCGCATCGAGATCGTGGCGCTGCTCGGCGTCCAGCGCCACGGTGCGCACGGTGGCGCCGCCGACCCGTGCCACGATCGGGTACGCCTCGAACGAGCGCCACGCGAACAGCACCTCGTCGGCGGGCTCCCGGCACGTCGCCAGCACGAGCTGCTGGCAGATGCTCACCGAGCCGCAGCCGACGGCGATCCGGGTGGTGTCCACCCCGAGTGACTCCGCGAGCCGCGCCGTCAGGCCGACAACAGCCAGGTCAGGGTACCGATTGCTGCCGGCGGCCGCCGACGCGATCGCGGCGAGCACAGGCGCGGTCGGGGGCAGCGGCACCTCGTTGCTGGCCAGCTTGATCGCCCCGGGGATCGTCCGGCCCGGCAGGTACGCGGGGAGGCCGTCGAGATCGGCGCGGATGAGCGTCATGAGGTTCACCCTAGGCAGATGTGTCAACGATGTGCCCCGCGCGGTCCGACCTGCGAGGTCGTGCCACGCTGTGACCATGACCGACCTCCGCACGGAGACCGTCCCACTGGTGGACGGCAGCGCCCTGCGGCTCACCGTCGGAGTGCCTGCCTCCTCGATCCGCGGGGGGATCGTGGTTCTGCATGAGGCGCGGGGTGTCACCGACGCCGTCCGGGGTCTGGTGCACGGCCTCGCCGGGGACGGCTGGCTCACCGTCGCACCGCATCTCTACCACCGTGACGGGGCCGACGAACTCGACGGTGCAGCCGACGACCAGCAGGTCCAGGACCAGGTCGACCGGCTCGACGGCGAACAGGTCATGGCCGACACCGACACCGCGTTCGGCTGGCTCGCCGACCACGACATCGGGCCCGACCAGATGGGCGTCATCGGCTTCGACCTCGGCGGCTCGGTCGCGCTGCTGGTGGCGGCCAAACGCACGCTCGGGGCCGCGGTGACGGTGGCGGGCGACAATGTCAGCACCCAGTCCTCGGCCCTGACCTCGCTCATCGACGCGGCGCCGGGCCTCACCTGCCCGTGGCTGGGTATTTACGGGGAGTCCGCCGAGGGCGAGTCGGACCCCGAGATCGGACGGCTCCGCGACGCCGCCGCGTCCTCGCAGGTCGCCACCGACGTGGTCGTCTACCCGCGCAAGGGCTACCGCTTCGACGACGATCCCGAGGCCGCCGCCGACGCCTGGCAGCGCACCCTGAACTGGTTCGACTCCCACCTGCGCTGAGCACCCCCACCCCACCCCACCCCCGCGAGTCGGGCTCTCGATGCGCGCGAGTCGGGGTTTGCGTACCCGCGAGTCGGGATTTGCGTACCCGCGAGTCGCGGTTTGCGTACCCGCGAGTCGGGGTTTGCGTACCCGCGAGTCGCGGTGAGGATGCGTGACTATCGGGCACCCGAATGTCCCCACTCGCCTGATGGAACGTACCGACTCGCGGGGGGTTGGTAAGTGACCTCGACGGCCCGCCCTGGCGCGCGCCGGTTTCGGCTTGCATGCTGACCGGCATGGCAGCGTCCGAGAGCATGGCTGGGCCCGAGAGCATGGCTGGGCCCGAAACACCCGACGTCCTGTGGGCTCCCGATCCCGACCACGCCGGACCGCTGTCCGAGTTCACCGCGTGGCTGCGCGAGCACCGCGGCGTCGACGTCGGGGACTACGCCGCGCTGCACGGCTGGTCCGTTTCGGACCTGGACGGTTTCTGGGCGGCCGCCGCGGAGTTCCTCGGCGTCCGGTTCCACACCCCGCCGACGGCGACGCTGGGGTCCCGCGAGATGCCTGGCGCCGAGTGGTTCCCGGGTGCCACGTTGAACTACGCCGAGCACGCCCTCACTGACGGTCCCGGCCGCGCCGACACCGACGTCGCACTGCTGTTCACCCGCGAGGACGGCCTCGATCAGACGGTGACGCACGCCGAGCTGCGCGATCTCGTCGGCCGTGCCCGCGCCGGGCTGGTGGAGATCGGCGTCGGATGCGGTGACCGGGTCGTCGCGGTCGCTCCGAACTGCATCGAGACGCTCGTGATGTTCCTCGCCGCCGCGAGCCTTGGCGCGATCTGGTCGTCGTGCTCACCGGACTTCGGCGCCCGCGCCGTGCACGACCGCTTCGCCCAGATCGAACCGACCGTGCTGCTGGCCGTCGACGGCTACGTGTACGGCGGCAAACGCTACGACGTTCGCGCCAACGTCTCGACGTTGCAGGGGCAGTTGCCGACCCTGAAGGCGACCGTCCTCGTCCCGTACCTGGACGCCGCCGCGACGCTCGACGGCACGCTCCCATGGGGCGAGTTCACCGCCAACCATGCGCCGCTGGCGTTCGAGCCGGTGCCCTTCGACCATCCACTGTGGGTGCTCTACTCGTCGGGTACGACGGGCTTGCCCAAGGGCATCGTGCACGGCCACGGCGGCATTGTGCTGGAGCACATGAAGGCGTTACGGCTGCAGATGGAACTCGGCCCGGGTGAACGGTTCTTCTGGTTCACCACCACCGGCTGGATGATGTGGAACCTGCTGATCGGCGGCCTGCTCGTGGGCTGCCCGGTCGTATTGTTCGACGGCAACCCCGGCCATCCTGATCTCGGAGTCCTGTGGAAGCTGGCCGAGCGCCACCGCGTCACGTTCTTCGGGGTGTCGGCGCCGTTCATCCAGGCCTCGCTGAAGGCAGGCCTGCGGCCCCGGGACTCCCACGACCTCTCGTCGCTGCGGGCCATCGGATCGACGGGCGCACCGCTCTCGGAGGACGGGTTCCGCTGGGTCGGTGACGCCGTCGGCGAGCACATCCAGATCTGCTCGGTGTCGGGCGGCACCGACGTGTGCGCGGCGTTCGTCGGGTCGGCGCCGAGCGTGCCGGTCTGGTTGGGCGAGATCTCGTGCGCCGCGCTGGGCGCGGCCGTCGTCGCTTACGACGAGAACGGTGAGGAGCTCGTCGACGAGGTCGGCGAGCTGGTCCTCACCGAGCCGATGCCGTCGATGCCGGTGTCGTTCTGGAACGATCCGGACGGCACGCGGCTGCGCGAGGCCTACTTCGACGAGTTCCCCGGCCGGTGGCGCCACGGCGACTGGGTCCGACGCACCCCGCGCGGCTCGTTCGTCATCTACGGCCGCAGCGACTCCACGCTCAACCGTGGCGGCGTCCGGATGGGCACCGCCGACTTCTACGCCGTCGTCGAAGGATTCGACTCCGTCGTGGAGTCCCTGGTGATCGACACCACGGAGCTCGGGGCGACCGACGACGGCGCGCTGTTGTGCTTTCTCGCGCTCGCGCCCGGGACGTCGCTGACCGACGTCGAGCCGGCGCTCCGTCGCGCACTGCGCACGGAGCTCTCGCCCCGTCACGTCCCCGACCGCTTCATCGTCGTCGACGCTGTGCCGCGCACGCTCAACGGCAAGAAGTGCGAGGTCCCGGTCAAGAAGATCCTGGCCGGCGTGGCCCCGGACCGGGCCGTCAGCCGTGGTGCCCTGCAGAACCCCGACGCGCTCGAACCGTTCCTCGCCCTCGCGCCCGGGGGGTCGTGAAGGGGGTGGACGGGCGTGTGTATTCTGGGAACCGCTGGGGGCCGTCAGGCTTCGGGAGGCTTCGCCTAGTCTGGTCTATGGCGCCGCACTGCTAATGCGGTTTGGGGTTACGCTCCATCCCGGGTTCAAATCCCGGAGCCTCCGCGCTGGTGGGCCGGGTACGATCGGCACGCTACAGTTCAAAAATTGAAGATCACGCGCCCGTAGCTCAACGGATAGAGCATCTGACTACGGATCAGAAGGTTAGGGGTTCGAATCCCTTCGGGCGCACCACGATCACACTGGCCCTGACAAGCACGAACGGTCGGGGCTAGATTTTTTCCAGCATCTGTAGTTGATCTTGATCTACGGTCCGATCCACGAAGCCTGCTAGCTTCCGCTCTCATGACCGCGGATGCGCAACCGGGTACAGGTCCGCGTATCGGATGATGAGGACCCGAGCACGGGTGACCGGATCATCCTGGTCGACAGCGTGATGATCGAGGTACCGGGCAACCCGCGGTCCGAGCGCGTCGCGCTCAAGGAGGCCGAGAAGCTCCTGGCCGACGCCGATGCGCTGACGGTGGCTCGCACGAGGGCGACAGTCGGTGCCC
>JBKJPD010000440.1:0-6963 GCA_046595345.1 Pseudonocardia sp. | reverse complement strand
CGGGCGACGTTGTCCACGACCTCATCATGCCCCGGCGCGCCACCGGCGGGAGGCGGGCCGCGGAACGGACCGGGCGCCGGTTCCACGGCTCGCAGGTTCCCGAGCGGAAGGACTCCGCGCCCGGTCCGTTCCGCGGCCCGCCTCCCGCCGGTGGCGCGCCGGGGCATGATGAGGTCGTGGACAACGTCGCCCGGATCGCGTCGGACCACGGCCTGCCCGGCCACCTGGTCGACTTCGTCGCCGCGCTGCGCGCCCACGGGGTGCCGGTCGGCCCGGGCGAGACGATCGACGCGGCCCGGGTGCTCGGCGCGCTCGACCTGATGTACCGCGAGCACCTGCGGGAGGGCCTGGCGGCCGCGCTGCTGCGCCGCTCCGGTCAGCGACAGGCCTTCGACGCGCTGTTCGAGCTGTACTTCCCGGCCGCACTCGGGGCGGGCCGTGGGGAGGTCGCGGTGCCCCGCGTCGACGACGCCCCCGACGGCCCCGTCGACATCGACGCGCTGCGCGACATCCTGGCCGACCTGATCCGCGACGCCGACCACGCCGCGCTCGCCGAACTGGCACGTGCCGTCGTCGACGCGCTGGGCCGCTCCGGCGGCGCCGGCACGGGTATCCGCGGTGCGGGCGGGCAGCCGAGCTGGTCGGCCTATCAGGTCCTGCGGATGCTCTCCCCGGAGACGCTGCTCGCGCGGATCATGGACGACCTCAAGGCCGGGGCGGGCGGAGACGGGTCAACCGCCGGTACCTTCGCCGACGAGGTGCTGCGCCGGGAGATCCGGGACCGCATCGCGGCGTTCCGCAAGCTGGTCACCGACGAGGTGCGCCGCCGCACAGCCGAGGTTCGCGGCCGCGAACAGGTCGCGAAGAGCGCGGTGCCCAAGCAGATCGAGCAGGTGGAGTTCCTCTCCGCCTACGCCGACCAGCTGGCCCAGCTGCGCCGCACCGTCCACCCGCTGGCGCGCCGCTTGGCATCGCGGCTGGCGGTGCGCCGCAAGCACGCCAAGCGCGGCACACTCGACATGCGCCGCACGCTGCGCCGCTCGATGTCCACCGGCGGCGTCCCGATGCGCCCGGCCTACCGCACCCGGCGGGCAGGCCGGCCCGAGCTGGTGATCCTCTGCGACGTCTCCGGCTCCGTCGCCGGGTTCAGCCACTTCACGTTGTTGCTGGTCCAGGCATTGCGCGAGCAGTTCAGCAAGGTGCGGGTCTTCGCCTTCGTGGAACGGGCCGACGAGGTCACCCACCTGTTCGAACCGGGTGCGGAGCTGTCGGGCGTCATGGCCAGGGTCCTCAAAGAGGGCGACCTCGTCGCATTCGACGGGCACAGCGACTACGGCGGCTCGTTCGGCAGCTTCGCCGAGTTCTGGAGCGAGGCGATCACCTCGAAGACCTCGCTGCTCGTGCTCGGCGACGCCCGCACCAACTACCGTGACCCGAACCTCACCGTACTCAAGCGGATGGTCGGGCAGGCCCGGCACGCGCACTGGCTCAATCCCGAGCCGCGCCGGCAGTGGGGCAGCGGTGACTCCGCGGCGCTGCGCTACGCCGACGTCCTGCCGATGCACGAGTGCCGCACCGCCGCGCAGCTCGCGGATGTCGTGGAGGCGCTGCTGCCGGTGTGAGCCGCCGCGGGTCACGCCTCCTCGCCGGCCTCGCCGGGTACAGGTCCACGCCGTCGAGTCCGGGATGCGTCGTGTGGAGGCGGCGGAACGGCGACGCCTGTAGAACGTATGTTCGAATAATAGTGATAGTGTCCGCCGATGACCGCGGATCTCGTCTGGCAGCCGTCCCTCTTCGGCAGTGGTGGCCCGATCGAGCTCGATCCGGGTCACCACGGCAGCTGCCGCCGCGACCTCGCCGGTGGCGCCTGGGTCGACCACGCCCCGGCCTGGTGCCCGCGCGCCGACGACCTCTTCGAGTGGCTCCTCGCCAACACCCCGTGGGCGGCGCCGCGCACCGTCCGCATGTACGACCGGGTACTGCCCGAGCCGCGGCTCACCCATCGGTGGCGCCTCGACTCGGGGCCCGCCCCGCCGGGTGCCCTGGTCAAGATGGCCGCGTTGCTCAGTGCGCGCTACGGCGTGGCTTTCACTCAGGTCGGGGCAAACCTCTACCGCGACGGCGCCGACAGCGTGGCATGGCACGGCGACCGGATCGCCCGCGAGTTACCCGAGGCGGTCGTAGCGCTGGTGTCACTCGGCGCGGTGCGGCCGTTCCGGCTGCGGCCCACCGGTGGGGGAGCGAGCGTCGGGTTCCGGCCTGGGCCGGGCGACCTGCTGGTGATGGGCGGGTCGTGCCAGCGCACCTGGCAGCACGCTGTGCCCAAATGCGCGGTGGCCGGCCCGCGGATCAGCATCCAGTTCCGGCACGTCTACGACCGCTGAGCCCGCCGGCCAGTACGCTCCGCCGATGCAGCGCAAGATCGGTGTGATGGGCGGGACGTTCGACCCCATCCATCACGGCCACCTCGTGGCGGCCAGCGAGGTCGCCGACCGCTTCGGTCTCGACGAGGTGATCTTCGTGCCCACCGGGCAGCCGTGGCAGAAGGCCGAGCGCGTGGTCAGCCAGGCCGAGGACCGCTATCTGATGACGGTCGTGGCCACCGCGTCCAACCCGCGGTTCACCGTCAGTCGGGTCGACATCGACCGCGTCGGGCTCACCTACACCGCTGACACGCTGCGTGACCTGCATGCAGCGATGCCCGGCGCCGCGCTGTTCTTCATCACCGGCGCGGACGCGCTGGCCCAGATCCTGTCCTGGCACAAGATCGACGAGCTGTTCGAGCTCGCCCACTTCGTGGGCGTCACCCGCCCCGGCTACGAGCTCGAGGACAACCACCTCCCCGCCGGCGCCGTCACGTTGGTCGAGGTGCCGGCCATGGCCATCTCCTCCACCGACTGCCGCCGCCGCGTCGCGGAGGGGCATCCGGTCTGGTACCTCGTCCCCGACGGCGTCGTCCAGTACATCTCCAAACGCGGTCTCTACCGGGCCGCGGACGTCTGAGCAGGGTGTTTCGTCGGACAGATCGCGGAATGCGGATGACGCCGGCGTACAGGCTGACCAGTTCCAGCCCCGGCCGATGACGTGGCTCGTACCGCGCCCGGGCTGGACCGGGATCACGCCCGGCGGGTCGTCAACCCGGGTGAAAGACGCAGGCCGGCGAAAGAAGTCGAGGAAGATGGCCGCTACGACCGCCATCGGCGATCGTGCGGACGACGACGACGACGCCGCGTCGTCGGCATCCGGTCCGGCTGATCCAGTGGACACGCCGGATGTGTGCCCTGCGTTATGGCTACCCGTCCGGAGAGGTCGGTCGGTGTGGCTGGGACACTGGACACCAGTTGAGGTCGGCCCGCGGGGCCGACCGGGAGAGGGACACCGTGACAGCGACCGACCATGCGCTGGAGATGGCCCGGGTGGCTGTGACCGCGGCCAGGGACAAGAAGGCCCAGGACATCGTCGTGCTCGACGTGTCCGAGCAGTTGGTGATCACGGACTGCTTCGTGCTCGCCTCAGCATCCAACGAACGCCTGGTGCAGGCCATCGTCAACGAGGTCGAGGAGCAGATGCGCCTGCACGGCGCCAAGCCGACGCGGCGTGAGGGCACCCGCGAGGGGCGCTGGGTGCTGCTCGACTTCGTCGACGTCGTGGTGCATGTGCAGCACACGGAGGAACGTGGTTTCTACGGGCTCGACCGTCTGTGGAAGGACTGCCCGCACATCGAGTTCCCCGAGGCCACCGCACCCCTGGACTCGGACGGCGAGGCGGTGTGACCCTGCGGCGGCTGGTGCTGCTGCGGCACGGTGAGACCGATCACAATGTCGTCGGTCGCATGCAGGGCCACCTCGACTCGATGCTCACCCCGGCGGGGTTGGCGCAGGCGGTGGCCTTGGCGCCCGAGATCGCGCTGCTCGCCCCTGAGCGGCTGATCAGCTCGGACCTGCGTCGGGCCGTCGACACCGCCGACATCCTCGGTACGGCCACCGGCCTGCCCGTCAAGCTCGACGCGCGGCTGCGCGAGACGCACCTCGGCCAGTGGCAGGGCCGCACGGTCGCCGACATCGAGCAGAACTGGCCCGGAGCGATCGCCACCTGGCGTTCCGACCCTGCCTGGGTGCCGCCGGGCGGGGAGTCGCGGATCGAGGTGGTGCGCCGCTGCCTGCCCGTCGTCGACGAGTTGGACGAGGAGTTCACCGCGGACTCGAACATCACCGCAGTGCTCGTCGCGCACGGCGGGCTCATCGCGGGCCTGGTCAGCGCGCTGCTGGCGCTGCCGATCACCGCGTGGCCGGCGATCGGCGGCGTCGGCAACTGCCGGTGGGCCACGCTGGCCCGCCGCGACGACCACCCGCGCTGGAGGCTGGTCGGATACAACGTCGGCGTCGGCCCATGACCGGGCTCGCCGGGCCGTCATCAACGCCGTGAGAACGTTATTGGTGCTCGCCGATTCGCTGGCGTTCCACGGACCTGAGCGTGCCGAGCCCGCCGACGATGTCCGACTGTGGCCCAACATCGCCGCAGCTGCCCTCGACTGCCGCGCTGAGCTCGTCGCCGGGATCGGCTGGACCACCCGGCACGCCTGGCACGCACTCACCCACGACCCCCGGGTGTGGGCGCTGATGCCGCGCGTCGACGCGCTGGTGCTGGGCGTGGGCGGGATGGACACGCTGCCTTCGCCGCTGCCCACCGCGCTGCGCGAGCTGATCCCGGCCCTGCGCCCCGACGGGCTGCGCCGCGCCGTCCGCGAGGGATACCGCCTGGCCCAGCCGATGCTGGCCCGCGGTTTCGCCCGGACGCTGCGCGGCGGCGGCCCGGTCGCGCTGCCCCCGCACCTGACCGTGCACCATCTTGAACAGTGTCGGCAGGCAGTGCTCGCCATCCGGCCGGGCATCCCCGTCGTGGCGGTGCTCCCGCCGGTGCACCGCGCCGCGGTCTACGGGTCCGTCCATCCCGGGCGGCCCGCGGCCGAGCGGGCGACGCGGGACTGGGCACGCGCGAACGGCGTCCCGCTGCTGGATCTCCGGGCTCTTGTCGGCGAGCACATGCTTGCCGGGCACGGAAATCCCGACGGCCTGCACTGGGGCTGGCCCGCCCACGCGACCGTCGGAGCCGCCTGCGCCGACCTGCTACGTCCCGTACTGGCAGTGCGGCCACCGGTGCGGCCACCGGTGCGGCGTTCCATCCCCTAATGTCCGGCCACGTGGCCGTAGCCGTGGTGACCGACTCGACCGCCTACCTGCCGGCCGGGGTGGCGCGGGACCGCGGCATCCGGGTCGTGCCGCTGGAGGTGCGGCTCGGGGCACGGGTCGGGCGGGAGGGCGTCGACATCGACACAGCCGCGCTGACGGCCGCGCTGGCCGACCGCACCGTCGACGTGCAGACTTCCCGGCCCACACCCGCGGAGTTCGCCGACTGCTACCGGGCCGCGCTGGACGACGGCGCCGACGGCGTGGTGTCGATACATCTGTCCCGCGAGCTGTCCGGCACGTGGGAGGCGGCACGGTTGGCGGCCGTCGAGGTGGGGTCCGACCGAGTACGCGTCGTCGACTCCCGGGCCGCCGGGATGGGGCTGGGTTACGCGGTGCTGGCCGCTGCCGACGCCGCCGACCGCGGAGCCGGGTGCGCCGCGGTGGAAGCGGTGGCGACCGATGTCGCGGGCCGGTGCCGGATGTTCTTCTCCGTCGACACGCTGGAACGGCTCCGGCGCGGCGGGCGCATCGGCGCCGCGGCCGCACTGTTCGGCACGGCGCTGGCAGTGAAACCGCTGCTGCACGTCGTGCAGGGTCGGATCGTGCCGCTGGAGAAGGTGCGCACCACTGCCCGGGCGGCACAACGTCTCGTCGAGCTGGCGGTGCGGGCGGCAGGCGACGGACCGGTCGACCTCGCCGTACATCATCTCGCCGCCACCGCCCGCGCCGATGAGGTGGCCGCGCGGCTGCGCGAACGGCTTCCGCACGCGGCGCGGTTGCTGGTCTCCGAGGTCGGCGCGGTGATCGGCGCCCACGTGGGGACCGGGCTGCTCGCCATTGTGGTGGTACCCGGTCGCTGAGCTGATACCACGTCAGGGGCCGGGGCGGCAGGACGGCCGAAGGATCGACACGGGGTTGTCCACATCAGGGGTCGGCCATCCACAGCATCGATGGTCGTCGACCGGACGGCCCGCGGCGGACCTAGCGTCGACGGCGTGGCGCGACGCGAACTCTCTCCCCGCAGTGCGCGGCTGGCGGCGGTGCTGGGCCCCGTGGGGCTGCGGCTCCCGGGAGCGTCGCCGCCCGGGTGGTCGCCGGTCGGTGTGCCGCAGCCGCAGCCGGAGGGCGGGTGGCATCCACCGGCGCCGGGATCGCTCGACGAGCCGGATGGGCCCCCGACGCTGACGCTGCCGCCCGTGGAGGTGGTGCCGCAGCATCGGCCCGGCTACATCCGTGGGGTGCGCGGCCGGCTGCTGCCCGAGGCCTGGCGCGGGGCCCGCGTCGATCCTGGGCGGACGGGTGCGGCGGCTCTCGCGCTGGTCGCCGCGGTTGCCGCAGTGCTCGCGGCGGTCGGGGTGTGGTCGGACCGGCCGCGCGTGGAGCCGGTGCCCGGGCTGTCCGCGGTCACGGTCTCGGCCGTGGCCGGCGCGGTCAGCCCCGACCGCGGTACGCAGCCAGGCACCAACGGACCCTCGGCACAGGCCGCACCGCTGGTCGTCAGCGTGTCCGGGAAGGTCCAGCGCCGAGGCCTCGTCGAGGTGCCTGCCGGCGCGCGGGTCGCCGACGTGCTCGCGGCGGCGGGTGGTGTGCTGCCGGGCACCGACCTCGCCGGTCTCAACCCGGCCCGACGGGTCGCCGACGGCGAGCAGATCGCCGTCGGGGTTCCGGCGGCCCCGGATGCAGCGACCGATGCCGGGGGGTCGGGGCAGGTGTCGCGATCGGCATCGGGCGGCGCAGCCGGTGGGAAGATCGATCTGAACTCGGCCACCGCACA
>JBKJPD010000119.1:0-5809 GCA_046595345.1 Pseudonocardia sp. | reverse complement strand
GTTCATGAGGACGGGCCTAGTGCAGCACCGCGTATGTCCTTCGGGGGTTCATGCGGCTCGGAGGAGCTTGGCGTCGGAGGTCCAGCGGAAGCCGGCTCGCACGGCAAGGGGTGTAGGTCACGGTGATCCGCGGGTGCTCGGCGAGCCACCTGCGGGCCTGTTTGGAAGTGTGTGACGAGCCGCTGTCGAGGATCATGTGGATCTTCTGGGTCGGCTCCACGGTCGCGGCGAGGTCGGCGAGGAACTCGATGAAGGCCTCCGGGTCGTTCCGGGTGGAACGCCGTGTCTGCGGGCCGGTTGAGCCAGCCGCGGACCCGGTGGGGCTTGACGTCGAAGGAGGCGAGGATCCGCGGCCCCCGGCTCAGCATCCAGGATCACGTGCAGGCCAGGACCCGCTCCACTCCGCCCAGGTCTGTGGCTCGGACGTGGCGGACAAGCCGAGGCCGACTGGCGAACCCGAACTCTGCGGCGATTTCGCGCTGAGCGGGCGCCAAACCGATGCCGCGCTCGCGACGGCGGCGCTTCGCGTGCTTGCGCAGGTACTCAAGTGATGGGCGGTCGGGAAGATCAGGCATGTCGAACCTCCATGAGCCCGGGTCCGCGTCGACGGGCTGAGGTGGGGTGTTCGTAGAACTACAACGCCCCAGGTCAGACATCAGATTCTGCGAACCGCATTCAGGACTTGCACCCTCACTTCGAGAAATCAGCACCCCTGATTCCCGAGCCGGGGGGTGAACTGCGAATGGTCGGAACGCTCGGCGGGCGGCGCGGGGCGCAGTATCGTCCGCGGGATCTTCGGGCGGTGATCACACGCCGTCGTCGAGAGTCGCCTGGACGAGGGTCGCCGCCATCCAGGCCATGACGTCGAGTGCGGCGTCCCGGTCGAGTTGAGCGATATCGGTGCTCCACACCACGGCGTCGGCTCCGAATAGCGGGACGAGGGCGACGGCGAGCCGATCGCGTGCGGCCTGGGACACATGGGCGGGAAGGCTCTCGAGCAGAGCGGCGATCCACCTCTCGCGGTTCGTGTTGCCCCGGCGGGGAATGTGGTTGGCGCGTTCGGGCGCGAGCGAGAGATGAAGGAGGGTGCGCAGTTCGTTCTCGTGGTCGAACGCCCACCTGCCCATGGTGCGGACAAGTGCGGACGCCTGGTCCGGCAGGTCCTGCGGCGACATGTCTTCGGAGGTGTCCGGATCTGGTGGTCGCAGCCGCTGGCCAGCGTCCTCCAGGAGTGGCATCGTGGCATGCATGAGCACCGCCTCGTTGCTGGGGAAGTACCGATAGGCAGTGGCTCTGGAGACGCCGGCAAGGTCCGCGGCAGCCTGCACGGTGAGCGGCGCTCGGGTCCGGAGGAGCTCGCGGGCCGCGTCGGAGAGCAGGCGCCGGGTGCGTTCCTTCGGGCTGGGCCTGGGGCTGGGGCTGGTTCGCTTCACCGGTTGAGATGTTATCGCGGCCTGGGCCAGCCGTCGGTCCGGTTGGCGTGGCCCAGGGCGAACTCGTAGGACGCCCGCACGAGCCGCAAGATGACGTCGCGCTCCACCCAGTCCCTGGGCGCGTACAGCATGGTGATGGTGGGTGGCGCCTGGCCGGTGTGCACCAGGTAGTGGGGCTCGGCCCACCCAGCGCGCCGAGCCGCGATCGCCAGCGGTGTGGGAAGCGCTGCGTGCAGGCTGGAGTCGCCGCCGGCGTGTCCGTGGCAGAACTCCCGGTCCACCATGAACGCCTCGGTCGGACCGCTCTCCGAGTCGACGGTCAGGACCAGAGCACGAGAGCCCTCGACGGCGATCCGGGAAGGCTGCAGGCTCACGTGGGGCCACGACGCCGCTTCTGCCAAGATCGAGTCCAGCTCGTGAGTGGTCTGGGGCTGCTGGTCGAGCTGGGAGTGCGGGAGGCCGGTGGTGGCGCGCGGTCGATCTCCAGCACGGGGCGGCAAGGCCATCGCGGTCGTCATCTCAGGACGCGGACCAGAACAGCTCGATCGGGATGCCGTCAGGGTCGTGAAGAACCAGGGTGGCGTAGCTGGGTGCGTCCTTTACCTGAACCGGCCCGTGCTGGATGCCGAGCGCGTCGAGGCGAGCGACCCAGTCATCGAGATCCGACCGGTCGTCCAGCCTCAGGGCGAGGTGGTCGAGGCCCGTGCGACACGCGTCGAAGCGCTCCCGGTCGGCCTGCGGGTGATAGTCCAGCCCGAGGAACAGTCCCGTGTCCGGACGGGTCATGACCACGGTATGGCCCCCGCCGGTGGGATGCGGCTCGACGAACGCGCGGACCATGCCCAGGACCTCGGCGTACCACGTCTCACTGTCATCGATGTCACGGACGGTCAGTCCCAGATGGTGGATCCCGGAAAGGGCCGGCGCCTTGGCGCTGGTTGCGTCGGAGTCGGTGGTCAGCGTCATGGTAATGCTCCTCTGGTGAGTGGTGCGGGGCCGGGCGGGCTCCGCGCGACCGGGGGTGGACCAGCACGGTCAGGGACGGTAGGGCTCCGTGGCGTAGCGAGCCATGACCTCCAGCACCTCGCCCGGCACGAGCACGCCGTCGGGTCCGGGTCGGAGGTCTGCGAGGTCTCGGAAGTAACCGAGATACCGTTCCGGGGTCACGGTGCAGAGCAGGGCAGCCGGCGCGTCGGAATTGGCGTTGGCGAAGGTGTGCGGGTCGCCGATCGGCGCGGTGACCAGACTGCCGGCCTCCGCCAGCAGCTCGTCGGATCCAGTGCTGAACCGGACTGAACCCGACACGACGTAGAACGTCTCGTCGTGCTCTCGGTGGATGTGCTGCGGAGGTCCCGGCCAACCGGGGCCGAGGACGCACTCGGCTACCCCGAAACGACCGTCGACAGCGCTGCCGTCCTCCAGGATCCGGAACCTGACCGGGCCGCTGGGGAAGGTCTCGCCGTGTGCTGGTGACGTGAGTTTCACCGTCATGTCCGCTCCTTTTGATACTGAGAGTCTCACAGTGAGACGGTCTGTATCAAATGCCTTCACGGAGCGGTTGTCAAGAGATGTGCAGCGGCGGCCGGCGCGGAGCGGCTCCGGGGTCGGACGCGGAGCTCACACCCGCATGCGCTGAGCGGTGTCCCGGATGCAGAAACGGGCGTGCGTCCTGGTGCGGCGCCGCGGAAGTCCTTCGGGGGTTCATGCGGCCCGGAGGAGCTTGGCGTCGGAGGTCCAGCGGAAGCCGGCTCGCACGGCAAGGGGTGTAGGTCACGGTGATCCGCGGGTGCTCGGCGATCCCGTAGACCGGTGGGCGACCCGAGCGGGGCCGGTCGAACAACCCGGGCATCCCTTCCCGGCGGAACCCCCGGCGCCACTTGCGGACGGTGTCCACCCCGACCCGCAGGTCGCGGGCGATCGCCGCGTTGGCCTCGCCGCGCCGAGCCGCCAGCACGATCCTGGCGACGGCGTCTCCCACACACGATGACGTCTTCGCTACTGGTCCGTGCCACCCGACTTCCCGAACCCGACTTGATCAAAGGGTCGCGAGTTCCGCAAGGATGATCACATCGGGTGTCGTCACGCCGAACGTCGATCATGCCGACGATCAGTAGGTGTTCGCGACTATTTCGCGATTATGGAGCCATGCCGGTCCCGTCCGCACGCCTCAAGACCTCGACCGAAGGCCATCTGGACTTCGACGCCTCGCAGCGTTGGCCCCAACTCGAAGAGCTCACCAGCGCCTGGCGCGGCGGGTACGGCTACGTCGGCGCCTACCTGTCCGACGACGACGCACTCCCGGTGTTCCGGCTGCGCTACCCCGGCACAGGCCCTCGACTGCACCCTCGGCCTGTACCTCGCCGACCCCACCGCCTGGATCAAACCCCCGAAGGACTGACGGGGCGCCGGACTAGATCACCACGTTGACCAGGCGGCCCGGCACGACGATCACCTTGCGTGGCTCCGCACCGTCCAGCGCTGCCACGACCTTCTCATCGGTCAGCGCGGCCGCCCTCACGGCGTCGACGTCGGCGTCGGCCACCACCGTGATCCGGGACCGCACCTTGCCGTTGACCTGGATCGGGTATTCGACGGTGTCGGCCACCAGGTACTGCGCGTCGGCCACCGGGAACGGGCCGTGTGCCAACACCCCGCCGTGGCCGAGGAGCGCCCACAGTTCCTCGGCGATGTGCGGGGTCAGCGGCGCCATCATCAGCACCAGCGGCTCGGCGACCGTGCGGGGGACCCCGGTGGTGGTGTAGGCCTTCGTCAGGTAGTTGTTCAGCTCGATCAGCTTGGCTGCCGCGGTGTTGTAGTGCAGCGCCATGTAGTCGGCGTGCACCCCGGCGATCGTCCTGTGCAGTGCTCGCAGCGTCTCGGTGTCGGGCTCGATGTCGGTGACACGCAACTCGCCCGTGCGCTCGTCCACCAGGTTGCGCCAGACCCGCTGCAGGAAACGCTGCGACCCGATGACGTCACGGGTGGACCACGGCCGCGAGACGTCCATCGGGCCGGTCGACATCTCGTACAGGCGGAACGTGTCGGCGCCGTATCGATCGCACATCGCGTCGGGCGTCACAACGTTGCGCAGCGACTTGCCCATCTTCCCGTACTCACGCCTGACGGGTTGATTGTTCCACGTGAAACACACCTCGCCGTCGACCAACTCCTCGACGACCTCCTCCGCGGGCACGTACGTCCCGCGAGCGTCGGTGTAGGCGAAGGCCTGGATGTAGCCCTGGTTGAACAATCGCCGGAACGGCTCCTCGGAGCTGACCTCGCCGAGGTCGAACAACACCTTGTGCCAGAACCGGGCGTACAGCAGGTGCAGCACGGCATGCTCGACGCCGCCGACGTACAGGTCGACACCGCCCGGGTCATCCGGCCGCGCCGGGTCCTTGCCCAGCCAGTAGCGCTCGACGTCGGCGTCGACGAAACGGTCGTGGTTCTCGGGGTCGAGGTAACGCAGGTAGTACCAGCAGGAACCGGCCCACTGCGGCATCGTGTTCACCTCGCGGCGATACCGCTGCGGGCCCTTGTTCCCCCCTGCTGCACCCAGGTCCAGCTCGATCTCCACCCAGTCCGCCGCGCGCGACAGCGGTGGCTCCGGGTCGGAGTCGGGGTCCTCGGAGGTCTTGGGGGCGTAGTCGTCGATCTCCGGCAGTTCGATGGGCAGTTGGTCGTCGGGCAGCGGGACGGGCATGCCGTCGGAATCCCACACCACGGGGAACGGCTCGCCCCAGTATCGCTGGCGGGAGAACAGCCAGTCGCGCAGCTTGTACTGGACGACGGACTCGCCCGCGCCACGGTTCACCAGCCAGTCGGTGATCACCCGCTTGGCGTCGGTGACGCCCAGCCCGTCCAGGCTGATCTCGTCGTTGGCCGAGTTGATCGCCGGGCCGTCGCCGGTGAACGCCTCGCCGTCGAACCCGGCCGAGGGCGCCACGGTGCGGACGATCGACAGGCCGAAGGTGGTGGCGAAGTCCCAGTCGCGCTGGTCCTGCGCGGGCACGGCCATGATCGCGCCGGTGCCGTATCCCATCAGCACGTAGTCGGCGACGAACACCGGGATCCGGGCGCCCGTCACCGGGTTGGTCGCCCACCCGCCGGTGAAGACGCCGGTCTTGTCCTTGCCCTCGCTCTGCCGCTCGACGTCGCTCTTGCGCGAGGCAGCACGTCGGTATGCCGTGACCGCCTCCTGCGGCGTCGCGGCGCCGCCGGTCCAGGCGTCCTTGGTGCCCTCGGGCCACCCACCGCTGGGCACGAGCTCGTCGACCAGGGCGTGCTCGGGTGCGAGCACCATGAAGGTCGCGCCGAACAGGGTGTCGGGGCGGGTGGTGAAGACCTCGATGGCGCCGGCCGCCGACGTGAACTGC
>JBKJPD010000322.1:0-3027 GCA_046595345.1 Pseudonocardia sp. | reverse complement strand
GCAGACCGGCCGTCCGGGTCGAAGCCGCCGCGTCCGCCATCGCCACGACGTCGTCGCCCGCACGGCGCTCCGGATCGTGCACCGCGAGCGCGGCGAGGCCCTGCAGTACCGACGCGGTCGGCACCACCAGCACCTCCTGCCCGGTGCGCCGCGCGGCGGACGCTGCACGCTCGGCGAGGACCGTGAGGTCGGAGTCGTCGGGCAGCAGGACCACGTGGTGCGCCCGCGTCGCAGCCAGCGCCGCCACCAGGTCGGCCTCCGCGACCGAGCCGACCGACGCCCGCTCCAGCACGTCGGCGCCCGCGGACCGGGCCAGCGCCACCATCTCCGTTCCGGCGACGACCATCAGCACAGCGCGCCGACGCTCGAACCGGTCGGTCACGTGCTGGTCGGTGACGTGCTGGTCGGCGAACCGGGTCACGGTGATGCGGTGCGGGCGCCCGGCGACGATCCCCGCCTCGATCACCGCGCCGATATCCGAGCAGTGCACGTGCACCGTCCACATGCCTACCCCGTCCCCGACCAACGCGACGGAGTCACCGAGGGCGTCCAGCGCGGCACGCAACTGCTCGGTCGAGCCGTGGTCTGCGCCGTCGAGCAGGTACATCACCTCGTACTCGTGGTCCACCGGTTCCCCGTCCGGACCGATCGGCCCCGGCTCCCCCGCGACCGGCAGCGCGATCGGCAGCGCGATCGGCAGCGCGACCGTCCCCGGCCGGCCGCTGACGAGCCCGGCCAGCGCGTCGAGCACGAGGTACAGGCCCAGGCCGCCGGCGTCGACGACCCCGGCGCGGGAGAGCTCGGGCAGCTGCCCGGTGGTAGCCCGCAGCGCCCCGGCGGCGGCGTCCGTGGCCGCCAACGCGACATCGTCGAGCCGGTCGGAGCCGGTGGCACCCGCGGCGGCTGCGGCCGCCCTGAGCACCGAGAGCACCGTGCCCTCCCGCGGGCGGCTGACCGCGGCGGTGGCCAGCCGCGCGGCCCTGACCAGCGCGTCGGCCAGCACGGCGCCCCCACCGGACCCGGTGGTGTCCGGCGCGCCCGACGCCCGTGCGGCCGCGCCGACCGCCGCCGCCGCGACGGTGACCGCCGCGACGGCCTCGGCGACCCCGCGCAACACCTGCGAGAGGATCACCCCGGAGTTGCCGCGGGCACCTAGCAACGCGCCGCGGGCCAGCGCCGCCGCCACCGCCGCCGCGTCACCCGCTCCACCCTCGCGGCGGGCACGGCGCACCGTCTCCCCCGCGGCCCGCATGGTCAGCAGCAGGTTGGTGCCGGTATCGCGGTCGGGCACGGGGAAGACGTTGATCCGGTCGATCTCCGCGCGATGCCGTTCCAGGGACTGGGTCGCGGCGCGAACCCAGCCGTTGAGCAGCGCGGCGTCGAAGGTCGGGGGCACGAACGCGAGGGTAGCGACCGGGGGGTGTGCGACCCGCCGCACGGCGCGGGTACTCTGGGAACTCGCGACCGGGGAAAGTCTTGCTGCCCCCTGGTCGAACACCGCATGTTTTCGTCTATCCGAGGAGTGTCCGACGTGGCTGCCGTCTGCGATGTCTGCGCCAAGAGTCCGGGCTTCGGCAAGTCCGTCTCGCACTCGCACCGCCGTACCAACCGCCGGTGGAACCCGAACATTCAGACTGTTCGGGCCCGCATCGACGGACCCAACCGCAAGCGCATGAATGTGTGCACCTCCTGCCTGAAGGCCGGCAAGGTCGTCCGCGCCTGAGCGCACTTCCCACCTACGACGGAGCCCGGGACGGTTCAGCTGGACCGTCCCGGGCTCCGTCGTAGGTGGGGCCCGACCGGCCCGGTCATCGGTTGGGGACCGGGAACCGTGTGGATCACGGCCCCCCGTCAGGGCAGCTTCCACTCCACCGGGTCGCCGCCCAGCTCGTCCAGCAGCTCGTTGGCCCGGCTGAACGGTTTCGAGCCGAAGAAGCCGCGGTCGGCCGACATCGGACTCGGGTGGGCCGACTCGATGCAGGGCACGTCGGTCAGCAGTGGCGCCAGGTTCCTGGCGTCGCGGCCCCACAGGATCGCCACGAGTGGCTCCCCGTCACGGTCCACCAGCGCCCGGATCGCCCGCTCGGTGACGATCTCCCAGCCCTTGTCCCGGTGCGACCCCGGATCGCCGGGAGCGACGGTCAGCACCCGGTTGAGCAGCAATACACCCTGCTCGGCCCACGGCGTCAGATCACCGGTGGACGGCGTCGGGTGGCCGAGGTCCTCGCTGTACTCGCGGAAGATGTTGGCCAGCGACCGCGGGAACGGACGGGTCTGCGGCGACACCGAGAACGACAGCCCGATCGCGTGTCCAGGCGTCGGGTAGGGGTCCTGGCCGACGATCAGCACGCGCACGGCGTCGAAGGGTTGGGTGAATGCGCGCAGGATGTCGGCGCCCGCGGGCAGGTAGCGGCGCCCGGCGGCCAGCTCGGCGCGCAGGAACTCCCCCATATCCCCGATGTGCGGCGCGACGGGCGCAAGGGCGCGGGCCCAGCCGGCCTCGACGACTTCCTCCAGCGGCCGTGCCATCAGACGTCTCCTTCGTCGACGCGGGCACCCACGAGAGCCGCCGCAGCTCGGCGCGGAACCGCTTCCCGCGCCGGGTAGCTCTGCACGCCGTGGTCGGTGAAGGCGCCGTCGTCGCCGCGGAACACCGCGACCCGCCAGATCGACGCCTCCGCCCCGATCGCCACATCGCCGATCACATCAGCATCCGGGTGGATGTAGGCATCGGGATGAATGTCGGGTTCGATGTCACCGAGCGTATAGGCGGGCACGGCCGTGCAGCCTACGGGGCACGCCCACCCGCACACCACATTGCCTGCACACGGTCCGGAGATCACGTTAACGGAGAACTCACGCCGGTCTGGAACCGTCCACCGTGGCACGGCGCGCCGCGCGCCGTAGGTCCGGCGAGGAGGAGACCGACGTGGCGGGGGACTCAGCGGTGGGGGGTGCGGATCGAGGCGGGCCGACCGTGGCCACCGCCGTAGTCGACCAGCACGGGAACGGTCTGTTCCGCCGTGG
>JBKJPD010000262.1:0-3914 GCA_046595345.1 Pseudonocardia sp. | reverse complement strand
GTGGCCGCCGCCCTCGGGGATGGGGGACACCGATGTCGATCGTCGCTGGCGCGGACGCCGCCGCCGAACCGGAGCACGTCCACGGGGGCGAGCGCACGTCACCGGCACCGGCACCGGTCCGCACGCCGCGCACGCTCGAGGCGGCCGGTGACCTCCTCCGTGCGCTGGCGGCGCCGGTACGGATCGCGATCGTGTTGCAGCTACTGGAGTCCAGCCGGTGCGTGCACGACCTCGTCGACGCGCTCGGTGTCACCCAGCCCCTGATCAGCCAGCACCTGCGGGTGCTCAAGTCGGCTGGGGTGGTGCACGGCGACCGGCATGGTCGCGAGGTCGTGTACTCACTGGTCGACGACCATCTCGCGCACATCGTCGTCGACGCCGTGGCCCATGCCGAGGAGGGCCGATGACCCGGAATCCGACCACCCGGCAGGCTCCCGCCACCCGCGTGCTCCGGTCCACCCGCCAGCGCGCCGCCGTCTCGGCCCTGCTCGACCGGCTCGACGACTTCCGCTCCGCGCAGGAGATCCACGAGGAGCTGCGCCGGGTCGGCGAGGGCATCGGCCTGACCACCGTCTACCGGACGTTGCAGACCCTCGCCGATGGCGGGGAGGTCGACGTCCTGCGCACCGGCACCGGCGAGGCCGTCTACCGGCGCTGCACCAGCGTCGAGCACCACCACCACCTGGTGTGCCGCAAATGCGGTGCCACCGTGGAGATCGAGGGCCCGGCCGTCGAGAGTTGGGCAAAACACATGGCCGAGACACACGGGTTCTCCGAGCTCAGCCACACCGCGGAGATCTTCGGACTGTGCCGGGCCTGCGGCACCCAGGAGTAGCGAGCTGCGGCTGTGGCCGCCGTCTCACATCGACACATTCGCCGTCGTACGCTGTGGATAACGTGTGAAATCGATTCAAGGAGGCGGAACTGTGGCGGATGAAACGGGCAGCAATGGGGCGGCCCCGACGGCGACAGCGCCGAGCACGGTGCGCAGGCTCGACAGCAAGGAGGCCGGGGAGCTCGCGAGCCTGGCCGCCGTCTTCGAGGACCTGCAGTACGTGCTCCGCTGCTGTGAACACCTGGTCACGGCACTGAACTCGCCTGACAGCGGGCCCGTGCGAGTCGACACCGACACCGCCCTGATCGAGGCCCTCTGGTCGGGGGCGCTGATCGGCTACGTGCGGTGCTTCTCCGGGCGCACTGCGATCCTCACCGACAAGGACCTCGCCGAGCTCAAGCTCGACGGCGACATCGGCGATTTCCACGGCATGATCAAGAAGCTCCGTGATCACTACTCGTCGAGGCACGTGAACCCGCGTGAGGCATTCACGATCGGTGCCGCACAGTCGAACGAGGGCACGCCCACCGGCATCGCGGTCATCTCCACGCCGCGCCCGATCGTCGACGACACGACGGTGCGACTGCTGGGCCGAGTGGCCTACGCGCTGTCCGGCCTGATCGACGCGCGGATGTCGGATTGCCAGAACCGGGTGCTCGGCGAAGCCGGGAAGCTGACTCCGATGGAGCTCGGCAAGCTGCCCGTGGTGCACCTTTCCGGCGAAGAATGACAGCCCGTCGCGCGCGCGGCCCTCGAACCGTGCGCGCGACGCGGTGTAGCACTGCCCGAGGATGGCTGGTGGATCGACCCCGCCAGATGGAGACCCGCCCGAGGTCTAGCCGGTGAGTTCTGCGCGCAGGCTCGACGCGCTGCTCACCACGAGCATCAGCAGCGTCCCCATCGCCCTCTCGTCGAGCCCGCCTGCCGGGAACGCGTAGCGCAGCGTCACGTCCCAGCCCTTCTCACCGCGGATCACCTTCGGCGTGCCGAACAGCCCCTCCCCCGCGCCCATCGCGATGCGGGTGGGGATGTCGGTCTCCAGCGGCAGGTCCCACGCCACTACGCACATCAGGTTGAGGACGGGCAGACCTTCCTCCAGGTCCATGCCCTGCACGACACAGAGGACGCCGCCGTGGGCGAAGGTGAGCGCGCCGTCGTCGTCGACCCTGACCTCGTGGTAATTCTCCAGCGCGGCCCTGGCGACGTCCATGCCACTCACGAGCCCGCCCCGGGCTCATCGAGCGCCCCGCCGAAGCGGCGGTCGCGGCGCGCGTAGATCTCGACGGCCTGCCACAGGTGGCGCCGGTCGAAATCGGGGAACAGGGTGTCCAGGAAGACCATCTCCGCGTATGCCGACTGCCAGAGCAGGAAGTTCGAGGTGCGCTGCTCGCCGGAGCTGCGCACGAAAAGGTCGACGTCGGGCATGTCCGGCTCGTCGAGGTAGCGCGCGATCATCTTCTCGTCGATCTTGTCAGGACGGATCTTGCCCTCGACGGCGAGCCGGGCGATCTGCTTCACCGCGTCGGCGATCTCTGCGCGCCCGCCGTAGTTGACGCACATCGTCAAGGTGAGCACGTCGTTGTCGCGGGTCTTCTCCTCTGCGATCTCCAGCTCCTTGATCACGCTGCGCCACAGCCGCGGCCGCCGCCCGGCCCACCGCACCCGGACGCCCATCGCGTGCATCTCATCGACCCGGCGGCGGATGACGTCGCGGTTGAAGCCCATCAGGAACCGCACCTCGTCGGGGCTGCGTTTCCAGTTCTCCGTGGAGAAGGCGTACGCCGAGAGCCACCGGACGCCGATGTCGATGCAGCCCCACGCCACATCCATCAGCGATGCCTCGCCGCGCCGATGCCCCTCGATGCGCGGGAGCCCGCGGGCGTTGGCCCAGCGACCGTTGCCGTCCATCACGAGCGCGACGTGGCGCGGCACCAGCTCGCGCGGGATCGCCGGGGGCCGCGCACCCGTCGGGTGCGGCGGCGGAGGCTCGAACGGGGACACAGCTCCTCCTCGCATCGCTCGTCGGATCTGTGCCCCGAAGGGCTGGGTCCAATGGTGGCCGCGCACGACCCAGGCACACGACCCAGGCACACGACCGGAACCCTACGGAGGCCTACTGCGGCGCCGACACCTGAGTGGCCCGTCGCTCCACCAGCGGCAGCGAGCGGAGCTGCCGTTCCAGGTGCCACTGCAGGTGCGCCGCGACGAGCCCGCTGGTGTCGCGGCGGGTGGCGGGCCCCATCGCGTCAGCGGTATCCCAGTCGCCGTGCAGCAGTGCGTCGAGCAGCCGGTAGGTCTCCGGCGAAGGCATCACCGAGCCGGGCGGGCGGCAGCGCGGGCACACCGCTCCCCCGGCGGCGATGTTGAACGCCGAGTGCGGCCCGGGCTCGGCGCACCGCGCGCAGTCGTTGATCGCCACCGCCCAGCCTGCGTAGGTCATGGCGCGGAGCAGGAACGCGTCGAGGACGAGCGAGGCGTCGCGTTCGCGGCCGGCCAGCGCCCGGACGGCGCCGACCAGCAGCAGGTACACCCGCAGCGCGGGCTCGCCCTCCTCGGACACCAGCCGGTCGGCGGTCTCCAGGACCGCGCACCCGGCCGTGTAACGCGGATAGTCGCCGATCAGGCCGATCCCGAACGCGTCGACGGTCTCGGCCTGGGTGATCACATCGAGACCGCGTCGATGAGGATTGGAGCCGGTGTAGCACTGCACGTCGACGTGGTTGAACGGCTCCAGCCGGGCACCCCACCGGGACCGCGTGCGCCGCACACCCTTGGCCACCGCGCGGATCTTTCCGTAACGGCGGGTGAGTATCGTGACGATCCGGTCGGCCTCGCCGAGTTTCTGTACCCGCAACACCATGCCGGTGTCGCGGTAGAGGCCCATGAGGTGGAGCCTACGACCCGATCGGTCGGTCATCGCCCTCACCCGGGCCGCATGCCTCTACGATCGGGCCCCAGATATGACCTAGGGGGAGAACGTATGTCGCAGGACCAACCGAACCCGGCCGATGACCCGACGACGGCCGTCCGCCCCGGGAGCGTCGGGCTGGTGGGGCGGGACCGGCTCGCCGCTCCCGGG
>JBKJPD010000106.1:0-5552 GCA_046595345.1 Pseudonocardia sp. | reverse complement strand
CGCCGAGTTCGACCGCGCGCCGCAACACGGCAACGGCCTCGTCGTGGTCACGCGGCGGCCCCATGACGCGGCGGCCCGGCAGTTGCATGGCGCCGAAGCCGATGCGGTGCACGGTGGAGGAGCCGATGAAGTACGTGTCCATGCTTTCGACGTTAGCGCTCTCGACGTCAGCCGCGGTTGTCAGGAATCGCGGTCCGATGCGGGAGCAGGCCCCGGTGCCGGCGGTCCGTCAGGCCGGAAACGGTGCTCCCACTGGCCAGCGTCGAGAAACCGTAGTCCCGGAATGTGGCGGATCTCCAAGCAGAGCAACACCAGGGCGGTGCCCACGACGGCGAGGACCAGCCGACCCTCTCCTGCGGCCGCACCGATCGTGGCGGCCGCGAAGATCGCCGCGGCTGAGGTGATCCCACGGACGACCTCTCCGCTCCGGAGGTTCTGCCGGAATACCAGCCCGGCACCGATGAACCCGATCCCGGTCACGGCGCCGGCGAGGGCGTTGGGCGCCGACGTCTCCGACAACACGCCGATCAGTGCGGTCCCGACACCGATCAACGAGAAGGTGCGGTCCCCGGCTGGGGACCCGCGGATCTGACGCTCGAATCCCAGCATGTAGCTCAGCACGAATGCCACCACCAGGCGTAACGCCAGCTCACCGTCGGCCGGGTTCACAGCCGTTCACGCAGCCTCGGGCCCGCTCGACCGGATTCCGGACTCGTCTGCACGCCGCTCAGCTCGCCGGGTCGACGATCCGGCAGGGGATGTCGGTGTTCTCATCGACGTGGTAGCTGGCGCATACCCGGTGATACCCGTCCGCGATCTGAGCGGCCACCCCGCCCAGCAGATCACCACGCACCAGTAGGACCGGTGAGAGCGGCCTGCCCTTCTTGATCTTCTTCAGGTCCGCGGCGACATGGGGATTGTCCACGGGTAACAGGGGCAGGGCGGCCGAGCGCAGGATGTCCTTCGCCTTGTAGCGCTCGGTCACGGCTCCCTGCAGCCGTTTCACCAGATCAGTGACCTGCGATGCGTTCCCCAGCAGGGACAGATAGGACGCTGCGGCCGGGAAGTCGTGCTCGTCCGGTTCCGCTTCCCACAACACGTTGCCCATGTATCCGACCTTCCGCCGATCGACTAGGTGGCCGACCGTAGCGGGCCGGTCATACGACGGCATCGCAGGCGCGCCCGGCCACCACGAACAGGCGCATCAGGCAGCGACACCGGGATCCCTCAGGTTGCGCTCAGGATCAGCACGGATGATCGCCAACATGGCCCCGTACCCCGCATCCGGCGTCGCGCGCCCCGCGGCGGGAGTCACGGCGGGGGGTGGTGCGGCCCGAGTGTTGGTGGTGGAGGACTCCGAGGCGATCCGGGTCTGCGTGCTGGAGGCCCTGGTCGATGCCGGATATGTGGCCGGAGGCCGGGTCGGTGGCGATGGGCTGGAGGATCTGCTCGACGGGTTCCGCCCGGACCTGGTGATCCTGGATGTGATGCTGCCCGGTGGCCGAGACGGGTTCGACCTGATCAGCGTGGTGCGGGAGCGCAGCGACGCCGGGATCATGCTGTTGACCGCCCGCGACGGGCTCTCCGACCGGCTGCACGGCCTGGACAGCGGCGCGGACGACTATGTGGTCAAACCGTTCCTGCTCGCCGAGCTGGTGTCTCGGGTCGGGGCGGTGCTGCGTCGCCGCGGCCGCGTCCCGGCCGCGATCCAGGTCGGGGACCTGCTGATCGACGCCGGCGCGCACCAGGCCAGCCGGGCCGGGGTGGTGCTCGAACTGACCGCGACCGAACTTCGGCTGTTGACCTACCTGAGTGCTCAGCGCCACCGCATCGTCTCCAAGACCCAGATCCTGACTGCGGTGTGGGGGTACGGCGACTACGACCCCAACCTGGTCGAGGTCTACATCAGCAGCCTGCGGCGCAAACTCGAGGCCCGGGGCCCGCGAATCGTGCACACCGTCCGCGGTCTGGGCTACACGCTGCGCACCCCGCCATGACCCGCGAACACGGCATAGCCGCGACGACCCGTACGGCGACGCCGTCGTTGCGCTGGCGGGTCACCGCGACGGTGCTCGGGTTGTTCACGCTGTTGCTGGTGCTGGTCGGCGTGTTGGTCGATGTGGTGTTGGGGGCACAGCTGACTCGTGACCTGCAAGCACGGCTCTCGGATCGGGTCACCCAGGCTGTCACGCTGGCCCAGTCCGGGGCGACCCCGCAGCAGTTGGTGTCGTTGCAGGGCCAGGAGATCCGGGTCCGGGTCGTCACCGCGGACGGGGACAGCTACGGCGATCCCGGGCTCGGCCCGCCGGGCGCCGTCACCACCGGCGACGCTCCGACGTCGCGGCCGGCGGGCAAGCGCGGCGGTGGGAGGGAGGGTTCGCGGCTGATCCCGCCGGCTGCCACCAGCACCACCGTGACCCGGACCTTGGCCGATGGGTCGCGCATCACTCTGGTCGGCGATACCACCGCGATCACCGATGTCCGTGATCGGCTGCGTTGGGTGATGGCTGTGGCAGCGGCCGTCGCGGTGGCACTGGCCGCGGTGGGGCTGCGGGTGGCCGTGGGTGCCGCTCTGGCCCCGTTGGATCGGCTGACCGGGCTGGCCCGGCGAATCACCGCCGGGGACCGGGGTAGCCGGCTGGAACCGGACCGGCCGGGTAGCGAGCTGGGTCGGGCCGCGGCGGCGTTCGACAACATGCTCGACGCCCTCGAATACGCCGAATCCCGAGCCCGGACCGCCGCGACCCAGGCCGAGAGCGCCGCCGCCGAGACGCGCCGGTTCCTGTCCGACGCCGCGCATGAGCTGCGCACCCCACTGGCCGGGATCCAGGCACTGGCCGAGTCCATCACCCGGGCCACCGACTGGGCCGATCCTCGCCAGCGCAACCGTGCCGAGTTGCTCATGGCAGAGACCGGGCAGGCCGCGGCGCTGGTCGCCGACATGCTCGATCTGGCCCGTATCGACCACGGGATCGAGCTGCGCCTCGACGAGATCGACCTGGTCACGCTCGCGATGGGCGAGGCCGAACGAATCCGGGTGCTGGCCCCGACGCTGACTGTCACCACCCGCGCCGCCGGGCCGCTGTTGATACGGGCCGACTCGATGCGGATCTCGCAGATCCTGACCAACCTGGGCGCCAATGCCGCCTGCCACACCCCACCCGACGGTCAGATCACGATCGAGGTCACCGGACACGGCACGGACCACGGCACCGGGCAGGGCGGGGTCGCGATGGTGACGGTGGCCAACACCGGCCCCACGATCCCCGACGCGGAACAGGAACGGATCTTCGGGCGGCTGGTGCGGCTGCAGGACGCTCGAGATCGTGACAGCGGAGGTGTTGGGTTAGGGCTGTCCATCGCCCGCAGTCTGGCCCGCGCTCACGGCGGCGACCTGGTCTGCTTGCCCGCCGAGCACGGGGCCAGCTTCCGGCTCACCCTGCCCCGCCCCGACCCGACGCACACCCGACCGGACCGTGCGATCAGCGGCCATCCGCCCGTCGCCGAGGCGATACCCGAGGTCGACAGCTGAATGGTCGAGCCGACGTGGGCGCGGCGCCCGGCGTGCGGGGCCGCCTCCGGCGAAGGTCGACCCGGGGGCCGCGCCGCGCCGGGTTAGGCGCCCGAGCTGAAGCGAACCTGAAGGTTCGGCCGGTATCGCGGGTGGATTCAGGCGTTTCTCAGCCGGGCGACTCACGGTAGGAGGTGTGGCACCGCGGACCCGCCACGCCAGGCCCCACGAAAGTTGGAGACACCGTGTCTGAACCCAGGATCACCGAACCCAGCGTTACCCAGCCCAGCCTCGACCTGACCCGCCGCCGCCGACGGGTCCGTCAGACCCTGCTCGCCGTGGTGATCGCCGGTGGGATCACCGCCGGCGCGGTGGGCGTCGCTTACGCGGACACCACCCCGCCCATCCCGACCCCGACGAACTCCATCGCCGGTGCTGCCCATCCCGGTGGCCACCACCATGCGGGGCACGGCCCCGGCCGGGAGGGGAAGGGGCATCGGCCGCACATCGGCGGCACCGTCACCGAGGTCAACGGGGCCGACATCACAGTCACCGACCGCGACGGGTTCACCCGCCACATCACCACCAACGCCACTACGACCTACCGTGAGGGCGCCCAGCCCAGCACGGCGGCCGCCGTCCACATCGGCACCATGATCGGTGCTTCGGGCAGCGTGGATGCCGACCACACCACCCTGGATGCCACCAACATCACGATCCGCACCGCACACCAGCCCGGAGATGCGCCGCGCGACAAGCGGGCGCCGGCACCGAGCGGCGCGGAGAAGGCCCCGCCGGCCCCGTCCACCGGCGACCCGTCCGCGCCCTCGACCCAGCCGGGAGGCTGATCACCGAGCCCCGAAGCCGCCTGTCCCCGACCGCGTTTCGTGGATCGGTCGGGGACCGGCGACTGTGGACCCCGGCACCCGACCGCCCAGGGCGCCCGGCTCCGCCGCCCACACACGACATCAGCAAAACCGGGACGGCGCTCTCGCTAGTCTCTACCCATGGCGCGGTACTTCGATGTGCATCCGGTCGATCCCCAGCGACGCGCGATCGGTCAGGTCGTCGAGCTCGTCCGCGGCGGCGGCCTGATCGCCTACCCCACGGACTCCTGCTTCGCGCTGGGCTGCCAGCTCGGCAACCGGGAGGGGCTGGATCGGATCCGGGAGATCCGCGACCTCGACGACGGGCACCACTTCACCCTGGTGTGTCGCGACTTCGCCCAGCTCGGCCAGTTCGTCCAGGTCAGCAACGCGGTTTTCCGCTTGGTCAAGGCGTCGACGCCGGGCCGCTACACGTTCATTCTGCCGGCGACGAAAGAGGTGCCGCGGCGGCTGCTGCACCCGAAGAAGAAGACGGTCGGGGTGCGGATCCCCGAACACGTGGTGGCCCAGGCACTGCTCGACGAGCTCGGCGAGCCGATGCTGTCCTCCACCCTGCTGCTGCCCGACCAGGACGAGCCGCTCACCCAGGGCTGGGAGATCAAGGAGCGCCTCGATCACGCTGTCGATGCCGTGATCGACTCCGGGGACTGTGGCACGGAGCCGACCACGGTGATCGACCTCTCCGGGGAGGTGCCCGAGATCGTGCGCCGCGGCGCGGGTGACCCATCGCGGTTCGAGTAGCCGCTCACCCCGCTGCCGCCGCCCGCCGGACCGCCGCCTCCCCGAGCCGTCAGCCGCCGGCCATCGCCCCGACGATCAGCAACGGCTCGACGCCCCGGGCGACCAGGTCGGGCAGCGGGTCGTCGGGCGAGGCATGGGACAGGTCCTCCGCACAGGCGAAGAACCGGACGAACGGCCGCCGCCGCAGCGTGACGTGGTCGCGAATCGTGCCGCGTAGCACCGGATGCCTGGCCTCCAGCGCGTCGAGGATCGACCGCTGGGTGACCGGACCGGTGACATCGAGCTCGACCACGCCGTCGACCCCGGCGAGTTTCCTCAGGTGAGCCGGGAGCTTGACCCGGATCGGGTTCACCGTTGGGATCATGGAAGCGTCTGCACCTCCACCGACAGCACGGCCGGCAGGTCCCGGACGA
>JBKJPD010000094.1:0-3048 GCA_046595345.1 Pseudonocardia sp. | reverse complement strand
GCGACGGGCATGGCACCGTCGTCGCCGGGATCGCCGCATCGCGCGACTACGGCGTCGCCAAGGAGGCGCAGATCCGGGCGGTGAAGGTGCTCGACTGCACCGGCTCGGGCACCCTGTCCTCACTGCTCGCCGGCCTCGACTGGGTGGCGAGCAACGCGGCGGGCCCGTCGGTGGCGGTGATGTCGTGGAGCTACGGCCCGTCCGACGTGCTGATCTCGGCGGTGTCGTCGCTCGTCGCCCGGGGCGTCTTCGTCGCGTCTTCGGCCGGGAACACCGGCTCCAACGACTGCGCGGCGGCGCCGCGGGCGGCCGTGGGGGTGCTGGTGGCCGCCAACTCCACGATCGACGACAAGCGGGCCGAGAGCTCGTCCACCGGCAGTTGCGTGGCCCTCTACGCCCCGGGTACGGGCATCGTCGCGCCCGTACCCGGCGGCGGCACAGCGTCCTACTCCGGGTCATCGATGGCGGCCCCGCATGCTGCCGGAGTGGCGGCACTCTACAAGCAGACCTTCGGCGACGCCCCCAGCGCCGTGGTCGCCAAATGGATCACCGACAACGCGACGAAGGGTGTCATCGCCGGCGGCGGCACGGGCGGCACCCCCAACCTGCTGCTGAACACGGGCGGGCTGTAGCGCCGGAGGCCGAGGCGGCTGCGGCGATAACCGGTCCGGGCCGGGCAGGCGTGCGTGGCACCGTTCCCCGGCCCCGGACGGCGATCTTGTGGCGGCCTACCCGGGGGTGAGTACCTCGAAGCCGGTGTACGGGATCAGTGCCTGCGGGATGCGGACGCTGCCGTCAGCCTGCTGGCCCTGCTCCAGCACCGCCACCAGCGTGCGGCCGATCGGGAGACCCGAGCTGTTGAGGGTGGCCGCGAAGCCGCGCTCGCCGTTCCTGGCCTTCGTCCGGATCCCGGCGCGGCGGGCCTGGAACGACCCGAAGTCCGACGCCGAGGCGATCTCGCGGTAGCGCTGCTGCCCGGGCAGCCACACCTCGATGTCGTAGGTGAACTCGGCGGAGAACCCGATGTCTCCCGCGGCCAGCTTCACCACGCGGTAGGCGAGCCCGAGCCCCCGCAGGCAGGCCTCGGCGTGGGTGAGGAGCAGTTCGAGCTCGTCGCGGGACCGTGACGGCTCGACGAACCGCACCAGTTCCACCTTCGAGAACTCATGTACCCGCACCAGCCCGCGGGTGTCGCGGCCGTACGAGCCCGCCTCCGAGCGGAAGCACTGCGTGTGCGCGGTGTAGGCCAGCGGCAGGTCCTCGACGGCGAGCGTCTCCTGGGCGTGCAGGTTCGTGAGTGGCACCTCGGCGGTGGGGATGAGGTACAGCTCGCGCTCGGCCAGGCCGGTCTTGAACAGGTCGTGCTCGAACTTCGGCAGCTGACCGGTGCCCGTCATCGTGGTGCGGTTGACGAGTGTGGGCACCGAGAACTCGGTGTAGCCGTGCTGTTCGGCGAGGTCGAGGAAGTAGCCGGCGAGCGCCCGTTCCAGTTTGGCTCCGCGACCCCGCAGCACCGTGAACCGCGGCCCGGCCAGCTTCGTGGCGCGCGGCAGGTCGAGGATGCCGAGCTTCTCGCCGAGGTCGACGTGGTCGAGGGTGAACGGGAAGTCCGCGGGGTCGCCCCAGGTGCGGACGAGCTCCGCGTCGGCGTCCGACGTGCCGTCGGGCAGGTCGTCGCTCGGCAGGTTCGGGATGCCGAGCAGGTGGTCCTGCAGCTCGGTATCCAGTTCGCGGTGCTCGACCTCGGCCGCGGCGACGACGCCCTTGAGCTCGCGGGCGCGGTCCACCAGCGCCGGGCGTTCCTCGGTGCTCGCGCCCCGCACCGACGTGGCGACGCGCTTGGACTCCGCCCGGGCCTCGTCGCCGCGCTGGATCGCGGCGTTGCGTGCGGACGAGAGCTTCTCCAGCGCGACCAGGTCCAGGGCGAAGCCCCGGCGGGCCAGCTTGCGGACGGCGTCGGTGGCGGGATCGAGCAGGACGCGGGGGTCGTGCATCGTTCGAGGGTATCGAGGTGCGCGTCCGGGATTCCGGCGCCTCCCCATCCGGAGGTGACAACCTGCCGCCGACCGTCGCAGGATGTGCCCTGTCAAAGGTGTATCGGCACCAGAGTGACTCAGAGATTGGCCCACCCGTGTCCGCAACAGCCCCTGCCGTCCCCTCCTACGCCTGCGGGATCTCCGACGTCCCGTTGCTCGGCGACACGATCGGCGACAACTTCGACCGGACGGCCATCGCGCAGCCCGACGTCGAGGCGCTGGTCGAGGTGCAGACCGGGCGCCGGTGGACCTACGCGGAGCTGCGCGAGGACGTCGACACCGTCGCGTTGGGCCTGCTCGCCGCCGGTCTGGCAAAGGGCGACCGGGTCGGGATCTGGTCGCCCAACCTCGCCGAGTGGACCCTCGTCCAGTACGCCACGGCGAAGATCGGCGTGGTGCTGGTCAACATCAACCCGGCGTATCGCACGCACGAGTTGGAGTTCGTGCTCAAGCAGGCCGGGATCTCGGTGCTGGTGGCGGCCACGGCGTTCAAGACGTCCGACTACGCCGGGATGATCTCGCAGGTCCGGCCCAACTGCCCCGACCTTCGCCAGGTGGTCCTCATCGGGACGCCCGACTGGGACGCGCTGGTCGCCTCGGGCACGGGCGGTGACCGGGCCGAGCTGGCGCGGCTGCAGGCCGGGCTCAGCCCCGACGACCCGATCAACCTCCAGTACACGTCGGGCACCACGGGCTTCCCCAAGGGGGCCACGCTCTCCCACCACAACATCCTCAACAACGGCTACTTCGTGGGCCGCATCTGCGGCTACACGAGCGTCGACCGCGTGTGCATCCCGGTGCCCTTCTACCACTGTTTCGGCATGGTCATGGGCAACCTCGCGTGCACGTCCAACGGCGCGACGATGGTGATCCCCGGGCCAGGGTTCGACCCGAAGGCCACGCTGCACGCCGTCGCGGCGGAGCGATGCACGTCGCTCTACGGGGTGCCCACGATGTTCATCGCCGAGCTGAACGCGCCCGACTTCGACAGCTACGACCTGTCGTCGCTGCG
>JBKJPD010000158.1:0-3171 GCA_046595345.1 Pseudonocardia sp. | reverse complement strand
GATCAACCGCGCCAACGCGCGTACGAACCCGCTCGCCCAGACCCGCGGGTGGACCGATGTCGTCACCGCCGCCGACGACGCCACGAACCCGCGCGTCGTCGGGGAGTTGCGCGCGTCGGACTGCGGGCGGATCACCGACGGTGCAGCGGCCGTCGTGCTGGCCTCGCGCCGCTACGCCGAGCAGTGGGCGCGGCGCCGGGGCGGACGGTTGCCCGCTGTGATCCGCGGTTGGGGCCACCGCACCGGCTCGCTCGGGCTGGAGGACAAGCTCGCCGCCAGCCGGGGGGCGGAGTACCTGTTCCCGCACCTGCGCACCGCCATCACCGACGCCTACGGCCGGGCCGGTATCGCGGGCCCCGAGGACCTCGACGTGATCGAGTTGCACGACTGCTTCACGATCACCGAGTACGTGGCGCTGGACCACCTGGGGATCACCCCGCCCGGCCAATCCGGCCAGGCGATCGACTCCGGCCGGATCGCGCGCGGTGGCCCGCTGCCCGTCAACCCGTCGGGCGGGCTGATCGGGGCCGGGCACCCGGTCGGCGCCACCGGCGTGCGGATGCTGAACGACGCCGCACGGCAGGTCACCGGGCGCGCGGGGGAGACGCAGGTCGACGGCGCATCGACCGCGGCGACGCTCAACATCGGTGGCAGCGCGGCCACGGTGATCAGCCTGGTGGTCGGGCGCGCGGGGCGGCTGAGTTGAATGGTGGGCTCGCGGGCTCGTTCAGGCCAGCACGTTGACCGCACGGGCCACCACCAGCGCCACCGTTATCAGCGAGACGAGCGCCTCGAACAGCATCGTCAGCTTCGCCCAGCCCGTGAGCGGCATGGTGTCGGTCGGGCTGAACGCGGTGGAGTTGGTGAACGACAGGTACAGATAGTCGACGAACTTCGGTTCCCATTCGTGGTCGGCCACCCCGGTGACCTGCATCTGCACGAACAGGAAGTCCGGATGCCGCGGTCCGCCCGCGGCCCGTGCGGCAGGCCCGCCCCTGTCGAACTCCCAGAAGATCAAGGCGAACGCGATGATGTTCGTCAGCCAGATCGAGGCGCCGTCGCGAGGCCCACCAGCCCCGCGAGCCCGAGCCCGAGCACCCGCAGGAGCGCCGACTCCCCACCCATCCGGAACGGGTTTGCCACCAGCAACACGATCAGCAGCACGGCCTCCAGGGCCGGTAGCAGCCACGGCGGGCCGGGAGACAGCTGGTCGGGAAGCCCGGCCTGCAGGGCGATCGCCACCACGACGGCCAGCGCCGCGGGCCACCGGCGATCACCCCGGGTGTGCCTGCGCCATGCCGGTTCTGTGGTCGTCACGGTCGCTGACGGTAGCCCTCGATGATTCTTCCCCGACCACCGATGAGTCCCGGTCGGGGAGGCGGTCTGATCTTTCGTAGACCCGGAACCGGTCAATAAGGAGCGATCATGTCCCGCAAGCTGTTCGTCAATCTGGCCGTCAAGAACCTCGACGCGTCGGTGGCGTTCTTCGGAAAGCTCGGCTTCACTTTCGACCAACGCTTCACCGACGAGTCGGCCACCTGCATGAACGTCAACGCCGACACGTCGATCATGCTGCTGGTCGAGAAGCGGTTCGCGGACTTCACGACCAAGCAGATCGTCGACTCGACCACCCACACCGAGGCGATACTCGCCGTCTCCGCAGCGAGCCGCGATGAGGTGGACGAACTGGTCGCCACTGCCATCGCGGCGGGCGGTAGCCCGGCGAACGAGCCGATGGATCACGGCTTCATGTACGGCGCGTCCTTCCAGGACCTCGACGGGCACCAGTGGGAGGTCATGTGGATGGACCTGAACGGGATGCCGCAGCGGTGATCGACGCAGCGGTGATCGACGCAGCAAGCGTCCACGCCGTCACATCGGCTGCCGTCACGTTGCCGCCGCAGATCACCAGGCCCAGGTGAGCGTCGGGGCCGACCCGGTCGAGCACCCGGTGGGCCGCGGGTACCAGGCATCCCGCCGACGGTTCGGTCCACACCTTCGCCTCCTCGGCGAGGGTCAGCATGCCGCGGACGGCGTCCGCGTCGGACACGACCAGTACCTCCTCGACGAGCGCCCGGACGTGGCGCAGCGTCAGCGCCGACACGTGCGGCGCGCTCAGCGTGCTCGCGATCGACGTCGGCGTGATCGCCACCGGCGCACCCGCCGCGAGCGCCCGCGCCATCGCGTCGGCGCCCTCGGTCTCGACACCCCACACCCGCACCCCGGGGATCAGCGCACGCATTGCCGTCGCCACCCCGGAGATCAGCCCGCCACCGCCGATGCTGACCAGCACGTCCGTGACGTCCGGGGCGTCGGCGGCGAACTCGGCCCCCACCGTGCCCTGGGCGGCGATCACCACGGGGTCGTCGAAGGGATGGACGAGGGTCAGCCCGCCGGCCACCAGTTCGTCGAGTAGCGCGAACGCGCCGGCCATGTCCGGGGTGAGCCGCACGGTCGCTCCGGATGCGCGCGCCGCCGACACCGACCGGGCCGGTGCCGACTCCGGCATGACCACGGTCGCGGCGATCCCCAGTGACCCTGCTGCGTCAGCCAGTGCGACGCCGTGGTTGCCGCCACTCACCGCGACCACCCCGGCCTCCCGTTCGGCCGGGGAGAGCCCGAGCAGCTTGTTGAACGCGCCGCGGGGCTTGAACGAGCCGGTGCGCTGCAACAGTTCCAGCTTGAGCGTGACCGGGACGCCGAGATGCGCGGCGAGCCCGGGGCTGTGCACCGTCGGAGTGCGCAGCACGCGCCCGGCGATCCGTGTCGCCGCCGCGGTGATGTCGTCGAGCGAGAGCAGGTCGGCCATGCCCTCCACGGTAGTGACGGCCTCCCGGTGGCGGAGCGGGGGAGCGGGTGATCTGCTGGGGTCGTGTTACGTGCCCGCCGCCCCAGCATGTGGTCCAGCCGGACCGAACTCACCTGCGACGGCCGGCTGATCACCTCGTGGCAGTGGCGCGCCTTCGGCCGGGCGATCGACCTGGATATCTGCGGCAGGCGCTACCGGCTGGTCGCGAGCGGAACCTGGCGCAGGCGGTTCGAGTTGACGGACGAGCGCGGCGTCGTGCTGGCCGCGGCGGAGCGGGTTGCGTCGGGCCGGTGGACGCTGTATCGCGACGGTTGCAGCCACGAGTTCCGGCGCCGGTCGGTCTGGCGCTCGGAGCAGCAGAT
>JBKJPD010000104.1:0-6373 GCA_046595345.1 Pseudonocardia sp. | reverse complement strand
ACTGCCTGGGTTGTCGGCCTCCTCAAGCTCCAGTTCGGCGGTTGCCTGGACCAGCTTCAGCAGTTCGGGGTCGAGACCGGGGGCAAACTCTTCTGGCCGCTCCACGGCGATGTCCATCGGGAAACCCTCCGGCATCTGCTCGGTGGAGAGGGTTCCGCCTCCGACGCTGGCGGGAGCCTGGCCACGGTAGATCTTCCCGGCCTCGGAGAGGTTGTCAGCGCTGAACGTGTACTGCGTGAGATGCAGTCCCTCGTCGAGCAGTTTCTTCACCTCCGGGAAGCGCTCGGCGTCGGTCTTCGGGATAGGCAGCGCCGCGCCCCAGTTGATGCCCAATGACTCCAGTGCCTTGGCGTAGGCGTTCTCGTGGGCCTGATCGCGGACGATCAGGTAGGCGACCGTCGCGCGGGCGGTCTTGTTGTCGGTCATCTCGTAGATACGGCATTTCTGCAGCCGACCGGTGGACTCGAGCATGAGGTTGTACAACAGGTCGAGCACCAGGTTGCCGCTGTTGTAGACGTAGGACCCGGACCACGGGTTCCCGGCCGCGTCCACAGGGAGCGCTCCCTGCGCGCCGACCAGGTAGTGGTGAATGTTGCCGCCGCTCAGGGCGCCGGCGAGTGGAGTCGCCCCGCCCTTCCCGGGCTCGTCGACCGGCTTGTTCGCTGAGCCTCTGTATCGCGGAGAGCCGTCGGTGAGCCGCGCGATGGTGGTGGCGATGAGCTCGACGTGCCCGATCTCCTCGGTGCCGACACCGTAGAGCAGATCCTTATAGGGCTTGTCTGTCGCGCCGCGGAAGTTGAAGGCCTGGAACAGGTACTGCATCATCGTGCGCATTTCGCCGAACTGGCCGCCCAAACCTTCCTGTAGGGCATTTGCCGCAGCCGGGTCCGGCTCGTCGGGGACGATCTGATTGATCATTCGCTGCACGTGCATGAATATGGTGGACCTCGATGTCTCCGAAGGTGGAGGTGCACGCCCGTAACGAGTGCCGTGACAACGCACCTGCGCCCTGAGATACCCACACCGCTTCGATCTACTCATCGGACTGCCGTGCCCTGCCCGCGGATCCGCTGCTGCGTCCGGACACTTCCGCCATTGTCGGCCGGACCCGCTGACCCAGACGCGCGGGTACCCGGGTTGCCATGTGCGTGGTCCACACAGTGGCTGCCGTGGCCCGTGATCAGCCGTCAAAGACATGCCCGTCCAGCCAAGGCGCACGTCACAACGGTTGCGGCGTGGGGACGTCGCCGTGCGGTGACTGAGTTGGTGGACGGCAACGCCGATGTGCGCGACGGGAGGAGTGAGGAGTGGCGCCCCCGGCCGGCCATGAGTCGACTTCGACCTGCCGTCCCGGCGAGAGACAGGTGGTCAGATAGCTCTGGCGGCCTTAAACATCGCATAAGGCTTAGATTCGGCGGACCATTTGATCACCTACTCTAATCGAGTGAACCTGGCGATGCAGGTGCTTCTCGAGTTGCAGACTCCAACCGACCATCTCAGGATTGCCGTCGTCAGATAGTTGGCCGCACACCCTGGACCCGGGTGTATCGCACTTGATCGGCAGCACATGAGCATGGGTGAGATGTGATGACCCGGCGATCAGCCGGCATCACCGGGGCCGCCCCTCCACGTCAATCTGTTTGTGAGACGCAATCCGCGTCGACCACCTTGCACTCCTGAGGATGCGCAAGTGTGCTTAGCCCCAGTCTGGAGTGAACAATGGATGCCTTGAACGGCGCCCTCGCCAATTTACTGGCGTTCCTGCCGCAACTCGTGTTCTTCCTTCTCATCCTCATCGTCGGCTTCATCGTCGCGAAGATCCTGACCAAGGTTGTCGCGAAGCTGCTGCAGAAGGTCGGCTTCAACAAGCTCGTCGAACGCGGTGGGTTCAAGGTCGACGCCGCCGCGATGGCTGGCAACGTGATCTTCTACACGCTCATGCTGTTCGTTCTCTCGGCAGCGTTCGGGGTGTTTGGACCGACCAACCCGGTCAGCGTCTTCATCGCGGCGATCGTGGCGTACCTGCCGCTGCTGTTCGTCGCGATCCTGATCATCGTGGTCGCCGCCGCGATCGCCGCCGCCGCGAAGGGCCTGATCCAGAACAGCCTGGGCGGGCTGTCCTACGGCAAGATCCTCGCCAACATCGTCTCCGGGCTGATCCTGGCCGTCGGTGTGATCGCCGCGCTGAACCAGCTGCGTATCGCCGAGAACGTCGTCAACGGCATTTTCTACGCCTTCCTGGTGGCTGTTGTGGGTATCGCGGTCGTCGCGATCGGCGGCGGTGGAATCACCCCGATGCGCAGCCGCTGGGAGCAGACCCTCGCGAAGTACGACGAGGAGAAGCCCAAGATGGCCGAGCAGATCGCCAAGGCTCCCTCGGTGAAGGACCAGGCACAGCAGGCGAAGGCCATGGCCCGGGAGACGGTCGCCCAGCGTCAGCAGCCGGCGCACCAGTCTCCGCGCCGTCACGCGCCGGCATCGGTCGACGGCGTCGCTGGCGCGTACCGCCCGTAGTCCCACATCTTCCGTTCCTCGACCGAGGTCCGGAGTTCCGGTAAACCAGCCTCGGGTGAGCTCCCGGGCAGGGAAGGACGTCATGACGAACGCCAACATGGACGACCCGAGCACGATGTCCGGTGCCACCGTGTACGGCAGTGACGGCGCCAAGCTCGGCAAGGTCGACGCGATCTACTTCGACAACGACACGGATAAGCCCGAATGGGCCGCGGTGAAGAGCGGTCTGTTCGGTGGGCACGTGTCGTTGGTGCCGCTGAGCCCGGGCAATTGGGACGGCAGCGTGCTGACCGTTCCGTTCGGCAAGGACGCCCTCAAGAATGCGCCGCACCACGACCCGGACGCCGCGATCAGCGAGACCGATGAGGAAGAGCTGTACCGCCACTACGGCATGTCCACCGACCGGCCCGCGCCGACGGGTCGCCCATCCACCTCCGGCGAAGGCCGGACACGCGCTTCGACTGCCGACGGTGACCGCCGCGACCGGGACGGTGACGCCGGTATCCAGGGCCGCGATACCTCCGGGCCGACCACCGACGACGCGATGACCCGCTCGGAGGAGCAGCTCAAGGTCGGCACCGAGCAGCGTGAGTCCGGCCGGGCCAGGCTGCGCAAGCACATCGTCACCGAGGACGTCTCCACCACGGTCCCGGTCTCCCACGAAGAGGTCACCCTCGAGCGTGAGCCGATCACCGAGGCCAACCGCGGCGACGCGATGGCCGGTGGCGACCTTTCCGAGGAGGAGCACGAGGTGACCCTCACCGAGCAGCGCGTCACCACCAGCAAGGAGACCGTGCCTGTCGAGCGGGTCCGGTTGGGCACCAAGACCGTCACCGAGCAGCAGCAGGTCGACGAAACCATCCGTAAGGAGGTCATCGACACGGAGGGCGCCGACGGCGTCGACAACGCCCGCGACCGCGCCAAGCGATGACCCGTTCAGACCAACCGAGGAGTACCGCTGTGCAGATTCCCAAGGACAAGATCCTCGAACTGATCAGGTCTCGTGGTGACCAGGACAAGGTCGGGCAGGCGCAGGCCGAGCTGCCCGAGCAGGTCGACACCGAGATGGACAAGGGCCTGCTGGACAAGTTCGGCGTCGACCCCAGCCAGCTCATGGGCGGTTTGGGCGACAAGCTCGGCATCTAGCTGCTGGTGAACATGGCGGGGCACCCGGCGGACGGTGTGCCCCGCCACGTTCGCGGATGTCGGCCCGGGCGCGGGCACTCTCGACACGCGCGAAGCACTATCCACGATCGGGTAGCCACCGGCGGTGGCCGGGTCCGGCGCCGATCCGGCGGGTTACGTCATGACGAAAGGGTTTGCCGTGTCAGCGCAACGCCGCTATCCGCAACACGCACGAGATCGGGCCCGCCGCAGCGGGCCGTGTGTCAGATGGCGGCCGGCGCAGCCTGCCGGGCTCGCGGTGGCCCCAGCTGCGGAGCGGTCGAGGTGACCGCTTCGCAGATCCCGATCGGCGCCCCGGTGGTCGGCAGCCAAGGCGAGCCACTCGGGCTGATCGGCGCGGTGTATTTCGACAACGCCACCGGTCGCCTCGCGTGGGCCGCCGTCCAGGGCCGCCGCCACACCGCGGTGGTGCCGTTGGCGGTGTCGCGGTTCGACGGCGCCACTCTGCATGTGCCCTACGGCGCGGACCGGCTGGTCTCCGCACCCCACCACGACCCGGACACCCTGATCAGCTACGCCGAGGGTGACGATCTCGCGCGCCACTACGGCCTGATTCCCACCTCGCCGGTGCCCTCCTCCGACAACGCGGAGCCCTCCCCCGACAGGCCCGCGCGCTCGGAGGGCCGGTCCGGCGGCGGGGAGATCATCCGCTCCGAGGAGCAACTCCGCGCCGGGGTGGTGAACGTCGTGGTCGGCCGGGCCCGACTCGTCACATACGTCGTGACCGAGGACCAGACCTTCACCGTGCCGGTCAGCCGCCAGGAGGTCCGGCTGGTCTACGACGCCGTGCCCGAACACGAACAGGTCGTGGCCCACACGGCGCCGGAAGAGGAGACCTACGAAGTGATCCTGCACAGCGAGCAGGTGCTGTTCAGCAAACAGCTCGTGCCGATCGAACGGGTCCGGATGCTCAGGCGGGTCCACACCCGCGCACAGACCGCCACCGAGCAGGTGCGCGCCGAGCAGATCGAAGTCGAGCACAGCACGGCCGACCACACCGCTGCCGACGCGGGCGACCAAGGACAACGAGCAGGAGACCAGCCATGGGATTGATCAGTCATGGAATCGCCTTCGGCCTGGGCTACGCCGTGGCCCGCCCCGACGGGCGGCGACAGCTGCGCGAGCGGCTGCTGGAGCTCTCCCGCCGCCCTGAGGTGACGCGCATGACCGAACGCGGGCGGACCATCGCCGTTGACCGGGTGCGCGCCGCGACGACCCGCGCCGCGACGACCCGCGCCACGCGACCGGGCGTCGAGATCGAGGGTCCCGAGCCGGTCAGCCTGGCTGGTCTCGTCCCCGGATTGCGTGACCGGCTGATCCGGGCCCGTCCCGCGCCCGCACCCGATCGGCCCGTACCGCCGGTTACGCCGTCGCGGCCCTGATTGACGGCCCGACCTGAGCTCGACCATCGCCACCTGAGTGTTCTCGAGGAGAACCGCATGACTGCCACCCTCGCACCAGGCCGACATCGACGGGACAGGCCCGATCCCGTCTCTATGATCCTCGACCGCCCCGCGGGCCAGAATGTGATCGTCAAGGCGTTCGTGTTCGTGCCGCTGCTCGCCCTGATCGCCGCCCTGCCGTTTGCGTGGGGGTGGGGGCTGAGCTGGGTCGACGTGGGGCTGGCCGTGTTCTTCTACTTCTTCACGTGTGCCGGGGTGACAGCCGGGTACCACCGGTACTTCACCCATCGGTCCTTCAAGGCCGCTCGCCCGCTGCGCAGAGGGCTGGCGATCGTGGGGAGCATGGCCTTCCAGGGGCCGGTGATCACCTGGGTTGCGGACCACCGCCGCCACCACGCCTTCACCGACCGCGAGGGCGACCCGCACTCGCCGTGGCTGTTCGGGACCACGGCGGCGGCGGTGGCGAAGGGTTTCTGGCACTCCCACTTCGGTTGGATGCTCAACCACGATCAGACCAACCCGGCCCGGTTTGCCCCCGACCTGCTCGACGATCCCGACATCGTGGCGGTGAACAGGCAGTTCCCACTGTGGTCGGGGGTAAGCCTGCTCGCCCCCTGCGATCCTCGGTGGGTTGATCACCTGGTCATGGTGGGGTGCGGTAACGGCGTTGTTCTGGGCCGGTTTCGTGCGGATCGCGGTGCTTCACCACGTCACGTGGTCGGTCAACTCGATCTGTCACATGGGGTCGGTCGCGGGCACATCGACATGACGCCCGCATCATCGCCGCCTTGGAGCGCCCCGGCTGGGTGTACGACGTGCGCTGGCCGACGCCGCGGCGGCTCGATCGGCTCAGAGGCGCTCGCCATTGACCGTCCCCACCTCAGACTCGCGGGCCATCGCGACGGCGTTCGGATTCGTCCTCTCGGCGCTCGTCGGCGCGCTGGGACAGGTCCTCCGGGGTGTGCTGATCGGCGGTGGCGCCACCGGCGGCGCGGCCTGGCGGCGTCGTTCTCCAACCTGATCCGACTGTCCTACCGTTCCGGCCGACCGGCCGGTACCGAGCGAAGGAGAACACCATGAGTAACAGTCCCGAGACCGGCGCCTACCGTCACCCCACCACCCCCGACCCCACCCCGACCCCGAACGGGAACGCGCCGATCCCCGACCGTCCCACGATCGACCGGGACCCCGCTCGCAGCCGCACCGATATCGACAGCCGCACCGATATCGATAGCGGCACCGGGACCGACAACGGCACCGGGACCGACAAC
>JBKJPD010000047.1:0-4517 GCA_046595345.1 Pseudonocardia sp. | reverse complement strand
TTCGGGTGCTGTCGCTGGCCGTTGGGGCTGTTGTGCCAGTCCCACCACAGCCGGTCGATGTTGACGTGGTGCATCCAGAACAGCGGACCGCCCGGCGCCCGGTCAACCTGGCTCATGGTGCCGCGCCGGCCGCCGACCCAGGTGCCCTGCACTGCTGACCTCCCGGCGGCCCGGCCGCGAGACGTTGCTGCCCAGGTTGCGTGTGCCGGGCCATTATTTGGCTGCGGCATGCCCAAAGAGCAACCTGTAATACCATGAACCAAGACACCATAGTGAAGCAGTAAGGATTGCGCCCCCTACGACAACCATTCCCCCCAAGATAAATCCCAACGCCCACGAACCGTAATACATGGACAAGGCTGAGCCTGCCAGAAGGACAGCGGAAAGAGAATATGAGAACTGTCGAGGCTTTGGCGTGGGCGGTAGTGGTGGCGCACCGAAGAGATGGCGAACCCCCTTGTTGTACACCAGATCGATGAGCATGCCACTAGGGAGTAGTGCTCCGCTGAGGGCGACCACCGCCATTGCTCCAAGCCAGATCGGCGACTGCAAGACCAATCCAATCACAATCAGCGTGGTGGCAACCCCCGGGGTGAACCGCAGCGGCAACGCGTAGCGGGATTTAGCTTTCGCGTCAAGCGATTCGAAACCTTGCTTGTTCAGGTTCGCTTCTGTGAAATGACTGACAGTTGGCATTGTCAACGTCTTCCTCGGCGTGGGGTCGATTATCGGGGTCAACATGTCGTGTACGTCCTGGGACGGAGGCGACCACGAAGACGAGAAAGTAGCCGGGTAGTCCGCCGTCGAGTCATTCTCACCGTGACCGCTCTGACTGCAATCTGCGCAGTACAGTCGGCCGGACGCGTTGCGGTCAGAATGACCTCCCAGATTCCTGCAACCAGGCTCATCCCGTATACACACGGGAGGTAGTGCCATTGGTCCTTGAATAGCCCAGCATCGCTACCCGGGCCCCGGCAAGGTCGCGATAACTGAGTGCTGACCTGCGGCGACAGGCGACCGTAGATACGGGTGCGGGCACGGGCTCGACGTGATCATGAGGAGGTCGAGGTCCCTGACCTTCTGCCGGGTCAGGTCCTCGGCGCGGATCGGACACGGAGCCGCCCACGGCGCCCACCGGGCCGGGTCTTCCATGGCCCATCGGGCGAGGCTGAGCTGGCCTTGGGTCCGAACGCCGCAGGAACGACGGCCCGGTCTCGGTCGGAGCTACGCTCGTAGGATGGACCAACCGATCTTCTGGAGCGCGCTGCTGGGCGTCGCGCTGATCGCCATGGCGCTGCGGTGGCGGGTGGGTCGTCCGCTGCTCGCCCGGTATGCGACTCCGATCGGCCGCCCCTCGCTGGTGGTGGCCGGTCTCAGCGTCCTCGCGCTGGTGTTCCACTGCACCGCGATGTTCTTCGGGCCCTGGGTCGACGCGATCCCGGGCGCGCAGGCGCCGGCCGATGCGGTGCGCAGCCTGGGCACGGCCAGTCAGATCGCCTACTGGCTGCCGGCCGCGATCCTGGTGCTGGCCGTGCGCCGGATCTGGTGGCCGGGCCTGCTGCTGGTGATCACCACGCTGGCGGGGGTGGGTGTCACGATGTACTGGCCCGTCGCCCTGACCACCCACCTCGGCTGGCTGGCCGCACTCATCGTGGTCGGCTCGGCGATCTCCGCCACCCTGCTCAGCCCGGCGCCGACGACGGGGACCCGGCACGACCAACGGAACCCGGTACGGACCGGCTGAGATCGGCGTGGGATCTCCGGGCCGTCGGCGCCGGCATCACGGTCCTGGGCCGAGGGGGCGGGGCGCGGGGGTGCACGGTTCGGCGAGCGGGCTGGCGGCGCTCGGCGCCACCCGGGCTGCCGGATGGGCGGTGCCCCACCAGACCCGCTCCACCCCGGGCTGGTTGCCCAGGGTGCGCTGCAGCCGGTTGGCGCACGACCCGCACGTCATCCCGCGCACCGCGAAGTCCGACGTCGCCGACCCAGGGCTCGTGTCCGAACCGGCGGCGGTCTCGGTGGCCGTGTCAGGCATGACAGTTCCCCTCCGGCTGGGCTGCCGCGAGGTCGTCCTCGGAGACCTGCGGCGGGCGGAAGACGTGCTTGTCGAACTTCAACGTCTCCATCAGCTCGTCGACGATCTCCGCGGTCCGGCCCTCCTGCATCGCCTTCGCCACACAGGTCTGCAGGTGGCGGCGCAGCATGATCCGGCTCGTGCCCCCCAGCAGTCCCTGCACCGTCGACATCTGCTTCATCACATCCGGGCAGTACGCATCGGCCTCGATGATCGAGACGATCCCGGTGATCTGACCCTGGGCGGTCTTCAGCCGGTTGATCACCGACCGCTGATGAGTATCCACACCGCAGACCGTGACAGCCGAGAGACGGTCAAGACACGGTGAAAGGTGGAAGGTTGAGTTATGCGACGGACACGCGGTATGAGACCAGACCGACCTCGCACTGGGTCAGCGCCCACGCTCCAGCAGCGCCGACGTTGGCGGCGGCACTGGGACCGGCAGGTCCGCGGCTACGACCGCCAGATGGGCTTCATGGACCGCGTCCTGTTCGGCGACACCCGCCACTGGGTGTGCTCGCAGGCCACCGGACAAGTCCTGGAAGTGGCCATCGGCACCGGACTCAACCTGCGCCACTACCCCGACCAGATCACCCTCACCGGGATCGAGCTCAGCCCGGCCATGCTGGAGCTCGCCCGGCAACGAGCCCACGAGCAGCACCGCACCGTCGACCTGCGGACCGGCGACGCCGAAACACTCGAGTTCCCCGACTCGAGTTTCGACACCGTCGTGTGCACCTTCTCGTTATGTGCCATCCCCGATCACCGCCGCGCGGTCACCGAGATGGTGCGCGTACTGCGACCAGGCGGGCTGCTGCTGCTCGCCGATCACGTCGTCGCCCCGCACCCTGCCCTGCGGGCGGTGCAACGCCTCGTCGAGCTGGCCAGCGTGCCGCTGGGCGGGGAACATTTCCGACGCCGGCCCATCGAGCTGGTGCGAGCCGCCGACCTGATCATCGAACGACACGACCGATTCGCCGCCGGCCTCGTCGAACGGCTCGCCGCCCGCGTCCCAAAGCGGATGCCCCACCCCTGACGGTGCCGTCGCGGCATGTTCCCGCTGGTCGCGGTGCCGGTTCGTGTCATCCCGTGCGGACCAGCGCCGGGCGCGATGGTGCCTTTCTGGTGCCGTCGCCCGGTTCCTGCCCGGTGCGGCACAGGATGAGCCCGCAGGCGGGGCGATGAGCAGGAACGCTGCACCTGCGCCGAACGCCGGAGTGTCGGGATAGGTGCGTGTTCCCCAGACGAGCAGTACTCCGGTGAGGGCGATGTACATCGCACCGAAGGCACGGCGCCGACGAAGATCGCGGGCAGCCGCCCGGGAGCGAAGGCCATCGTCGTGGTGGCGGCCGCGAGGAGCAGCATCCCCGCAACCCACCCTCGCCCAAGCCCCGTTCGGGCGACCAGATCGCCGGTGAAGGCGCCGGGCATCCCGGCCACGCCGAGCATGATCCACATCAGGGTGGAGGCGGATGCGCTCACGCCGCCCGCCGTCACGACCAGGTCCCGGGCGAAGATCCAGACCGCCGAGCTGCCGGCGCTGCGGGCATACCTCGAAACACGGGACCGACGCTGGCGCGATCTGGTCACCGCTCATGTCGAAGGCGGACACGTCGACGATCATCAGCGCGTACTCGCGCCCTTCGACGCGCTCGCGGAGTGGCTGGCGTCTGGCAGTCGAGGATGCTGCTTCGTCAATGCCTTCGCCGAGCTGCCTGACCCCGAGCACCCGGCCCGGCGAGTGATCAGCGAGAACAAGCGCCGGCTCCGAGAGCTTTTCCGCATCCTGCTGCTGCTGGAGGCGGGCGTGCAGAACCCTGACCTGCTCGCGAGGCAGCTCCTCACTCTGCATGAAGGGGCGATCATCGTCTTCTCCATCACCGCCGACGAGACCGCGGCCCAGGACGCTCGGGCTGCTGGCGCCGTGCTCCTCGCGCAATAGCGACAGCCCCCACCGGTCGCGCGGGCGAGACGGCCATGGACCGCACTTTCCCGCGGGCATCGGGACATTCACGCAGATCGTCACTTCGTCGCCGGTAGAAACGAAGACGGTGCTGGTTGAAGTCTCCCGTAGAGCGGCTGACCATGGCCTTGATGTGGTCGGCGCCGTGCATGTCGGGGCCCGCCACCAGGATGGCGCGTGCCCTGCACCCACCACCCACTGGACCTGCCCCGTGTCCCCACCGTCTCCGAAACCTGCTGCCCGGCGAGGGCATGGGCGCTTCGGCGTGCAGGCGGATGCGGCCGACCGTCCGTACCTGTCTGTGTCGTCCCACGCCTGATGGCCAGCGGGCTGCGGGAGCCGGAGCGGCAGCCGATCGGGAGGGGGTCACAGGCGTACGATATAGGTGCGATCGACCTGCGAGAAGTGCGTCGTGGAGGAGCTAGATATGACAGATGACAGCACCGAATCGCCGCAAACAAGACCCTCGGATGCGCTGAC
>JBKJPD010000563.1:0-16023 GCA_046595345.1 Pseudonocardia sp. | reverse complement strand
CCGCGGCGCCGGCCCGCACGGCGGCCAGCGCCCCGGTCGGGGAGTCCTCGACCGCCAGGCACTCCGACACCGCGACGCCGAGCAGTTCAGCGGCCCGCAGATAGGGGTCCGGATCGGGTTTGCCGCGCGGCACCTCGGCCCCGCAGACGGTGACGTCGAAGAACTCGCGACCGATGCCGTCCAGGGCCATCTCGGTGAGTACCCGTCCGGTGTTGGTGACCAGCGCCGTCGGCCAGCCGGCCGCCCTGACCGTCCGCAGAACGTCCTGCGCCCCGGGTCGCCACTCCAGTCCAGCCGCGAACAGCTCGCCGGTCCGCGCGAGGATCAACCGTGCGGCCTCGGCCATCGCGGCAGGTTCGTGGGGCAGTCCCAGGTCGTCGAACATGATCACCAGGGTGCGCGGCAGGTTGGATCCGATGATCGCCTCCCGCGCCGCGACACTGAGCTCGCCGCCGAGCGCGCGGGCGGTCTCGGCGAGGGAGATGGTCCAGACCTTCTCGGAGTCGACGAGGGTGCCGTCCATGTCCCAGAGGATCGCAGCCGGCGGTTCATCCCGCATTGAAGTACTTCGCCTCCGGGTGGTGGGCCACCATCGCGTCCGTGGACTGCTCGGGGTGCAGCTGCAGTTCCTCGCTCAGCTCCACGCCGATCCTCCCGGGCTGCAGCAGCTCGACGATCTTCGTGCGGTCGTCGAGGTTGGGGCACGCCCCGTAGCCCAGCGAGTAGCGGGCGCCACGGTAACCGAGCTTGAAGTACTCCTCCACCGATGCGGGGTCCTCGGCTGCCACCGCGCCGCCGGTCGGGAACAGGAGCTCCTCACGGATGCGCCGGTGCCAGTACTCGGCGAGCGCCTCGGTGAGCTGCACGCCCAGGCCGTGGACCTCCAGATAGTCGCGGTAGGCATCCTTGGAGAACAGCTCGTTGGCATAGTCGGCGATGGGCTGACCCATCGTCACCAGGTGCAGTGGCAGAACGTCGATCTCGCCGCGCTCGATCGCCAGGGACCGCGGACGCCAGAAGTCGGCGAGGCACAGGTTCCGGTCGCGGCGCTGGCGCGGGAACGCGAGCCGGAACTTCTCGGGTGCGTCCGGGCGTGGCCCGCCGTCGATGTCATGGTCCAGCACAACCAGCGCGTCGCCCTCCGACACCGCAGGGAAGTAGCCATAGACGACTGCGGCGTGGGCGAGCACGCCTTCGGTGGAGAGCCGGTCGAGCCAGTACCGCATGCGCGGGCGGCCCTCGGTCTCCACGAGTTCCTCGTACGACGGCCCACCCGTGCCCTTGCTGCCGCGCAACCCCCACTGCCCGAGGAACAGTGCGCGTTCGTCGACCATCCCGGCGTAGTCGGCCAGCGCGACCCCGCGCACGACGCGGGTGCCCCAGAACGGCGGGGTGGGCAGCAGGTTGTCGACCGTGACGTCGGAGCGGTCGGGCATCGGGCCGGCCACCGCGGCCTCGGCCGCCTTGCGTTTCGCCGCGACGCGCTGGGACTTCTCGTGACGGGCCTTTCGCTCGGCCTTCGCGGCCTCCTCCTCCGGAGTGGTCTCCGGGACCTCCCCGCGCCGGCGCGCCATCGTGGCGTCCATCAGGCGCAGCCCCTCGAAGGCGTCCCTGGCGTAGGCGACCCGGCCCTGGTAGACCTCCTGAAGGTTGTTCTCCACGTAGGAGCGGGTGAGCGCGGCGCCACCGAGCAGGACCGGGAGCGTCGCTGCGACCCCCCGGGAGTTCATCTCCTGGAGGTTCTCCTTCATGATCACCGTGGACTTGACGAGCAGCCCGGACATCCCGACGGCGTCGGCCCGGTGATCCGCGGCGGCGGCGAGGATCGTCGCGATCGGCTGCTTGATGCCCAGGTTGACCACGGTGTAGCCGTTGTTGGTCAGGATGATGTCGACGAGGTTCTTGCCGATGTCGTGCACGTCGCCCTTGACCGTGGCCAGCACGATCGTGCCCTTGCCGGGATCGTCCTCGGAGCGCTCCATGTGCGGCTCCAGATGGGCCACCGCCGACTTCATCACCTCGGCGCTGGCCAGCACGAACGGCAGCTGCATCTGCCCGGAGCCGAACAGCTCACCGACGGTCTTCATGCCCGACAGCAGGGTGTCGTTGATGATCTCCAGGGCGGGGCGGGAGATCAGCGCCTCGTCGAGATCGGCTTCGAGCCCCTTCCGCTCGCCGTCCACGATCCGGCGCTCCAGCCGCTCGAACAGCGGCAGCCCGGCCAGCTCCTCGGCGCGCCCGGCGCGGGCCGAGGACGCCGTGACGCCCTCGAACAGCTCCATGAAGCGGTTGAGCGGGTCGTAATCACCGTCGGGTCCCGACCGGCGACGGTCATAGATGAGATCCAGCGCGACGGACCGCTGCTCATCGGCGATCTTGGCCATCGGCAGGATCTTCGCCGCGGACACGATCGCGGTGTCGAGCCCTGCATTGACACACTCGTGCAGGAACACCGAGTTGAGCACCTGGCGCGCGGCGGCGTTGAGCCCGAACGAGACGTTGGAGACGCCCAGGGTGGTCTGCACGTCGGGGTAGCGGCGCTTGAGTTCGCGGATGGCCGCGATGGTCTCCAGGGCGTCGCGGCGCACCTCCTCCTGCCCGGTGGTGATCGGGAAGGTCAGCGTGTCCACGACGATGTCCTCGACGTGCATGCCGTGGTTGGTGGTCAGGTCGCGGATCAGCCGGTCGGCCACCCGGACCTTCCACTCCGCGGTGCGGGCCTGGCCCTCCTCGTCGATGCACAACGCGACGACCGCGGCGCCGTGCTCGCGGACCAGTTCCATCGCGCGCTGGAAGCGGGACTCCGGTCCATCGCCGTCCTCATAGTTGACCGAGTTGATGATCGAGCGGCCGCCGAGGCGCTCCAGCCCGGCCCGCAGCACCTCGGGCTCGGTGGAGTCGAGCATCACCGGCAGCGTCGACGCCGTGGCCAGCCGGCCGGCCAGCTCGGCCATATCGGCGACACCGTCCCGGCCCACATAGTCGATACACAGGTCGATGAGGTGGGCGCCGTCGCGGGTCTGGTCGCGAGCGATCCCGACGCACGCCTCCCAGTCCTCGGCGAGCATCGCGTCGCGGAACTTCTTCGACCCGTTGGCGTTGGTCCGCTCGCCGATCATGAGGACGCTGGTGTCCTGCCGGAACGGCACCGGCGCATAGAGCGAGCTCAGCCCCGGCTCGGGGCGCGGGTTGAGGGTTGCGGGCACGGCGGCGCGCACCGCGTCGACCACGAGGCTCATGTGCTCGGGCGTGGTGCCGCAGCAGCCGCCCACCAGCCGCAGTCCGTAGTCGCGGACGAAGGTGGCGAGCGCCTCGGCCAGCTCTTCGCCTGTGAGCGGGTACTCCGCGCCCCGGTGGCCCAACGTCGGCAGCCCGGCGTTGGGCATCACCGACAACGGGATGCGCGACTGCTTGGCCAGGGTGCGCAGGTGCTCGCTCATCTCAGCGGGCCCGGTTGCGCAGTTGAGGCCGATGAGGTCGATGCCCAGGGGCTCGAGCGCGTTGAGCGCCGCGCCGATCTCGCTGCCCAGCAGCATCGTGCCGGTGGTCTCCACGGTGACCTGGGTGATCAGCGGGACCCGGCGGCCCTCCGCGACCATGGCGTGCTTCATGCCGATGATGGCCGCTTTGACCTGGAGCAGGTCCTGACAGGTCTCGACGACCAGCGCGTCGACACCGCCGGCGAGCAGACCCCGACCGCACTCGGTGTAGGCGTCACGCAGGCGGGCGAACGTGTCGTGGCCCAGTGTCGGCAGCTTGGTACCAGGGCCGACGGAGCCCAGGACGTAGCGGGGCCGGTCGGGGGTGGTCATCTCGTCGGCGACCTCGCGGGCGAGTTGCGCGCCCTTCAGCGCCAGCTCGTGGATCCGCTCAGGGATGTCGTATTCGGCGAGGTTGGGCAGGTTCGCCCCGAACGTGTTCGTCTCCACCGCGTCCACGCCTGCCTCGAAGTAGGCACGGTGGATGTGCCGCACGACATCGGGCCGGGTGTCGTTGAGGATCTCGTTGCAGCCCTCCAGCCCGGCGAAGTCGTCGAGGACCAGGTCCCCGCTATCTCCTGCCGATTGGAGCATGGTGCCCATCGCCCCGTCGGCGATCAGCACCCGTTCGTTGAGGGTGTCCAGGAAACTGGTGTCGAACTTGTGCGACTGCACATTGCTCTCGTCGGGTGCCACTCGCTACACGTTAGTCGGCTAGGGGAGGCATCCGTCGCTGAGATGTGTCCGCCCGTAGTCTGGGCCGATGACCGATCGCGAGCCGGAATCCGGAGCGGAGTTCGAACTGCCTCGCCTGGTCGACCCGGTGATGATCGCCGCGTTTGAAGGGTGGAACGACGCAGGGGAGGCTGCGAGCTGCGCACTCGAGCATCTCGAGCTCAGCTGGGACGCCGTCCCGCTGCTCTCGATCGACCCCGAGGACTACTACGACTTCCAGGTCACGCGGCCGCACGTTCGTTATGCCGACGGCGTGACCCGCAAGATCGAGTGGCAGACCACCCGGTTGTCGGTGGCCACTCTCCCGGGCACCGAGCGTCACGTCGTGCTCGTCAACGGCATCGAACCGAACATGCGCTGGCGCACGTTCTGTGCCGAACTGGTGGACTACGCGGAGCGACTCGGAGTGACGAAGGTCATCACGCTGGGCGCCCTGCTGACCGACACACCGCATACCCGGCCCACGCCGGTCAGTGGCATCTCCTACGACGTGGTCTCGGCAGGCGAGCTTCAGGTCGAACCCTCGACCTATGAGGGCCCCACCGGGATCGTCGGGGTATTCCAGAACGCGTGCGTCGAGGCCGGCATCCCGGCGGTGTCGTTCTGGGCCGCGGTGCCGCACTACGTGTCGCAGGCCAAGGTGCCGAAGGCCGCCGTCGCGCTGCTGCACCGCATCGAGGAGATCCTCGACGTCGAGGTGCCTTTGGGCGCGCTGCCGGAGCAGGCCGAGGAGTGGGAGCGCACGGTCTCGGAGATGGCCGAGGCCGACGACGAGGTGCGCGAGTACGTGCGCCAACTCGAGGAGCAGGCCTCCCAGGACGCAGCCGACGATCCGGTACCGGAGGCCGACGGCGACGCGATCGCCGCCGACTTCGAACGCTACCTGCGGCGTCGGGGCACCGGGGGCACCGGCAACTGACCGGAGCACCGGACGTCGGCGCGCCCGACCGGTTCGCCCGATGTCCGGACCACCCGCGGCGGGAGCGGCCTCGAGCTACCGGATCAGTCGGGCAGCGCCGCGTGTGCCTGCAGGTCCGAGAGGTCGATCCACTCCAGGGTGCGGGCGTGGGTGGCCTCCAGCACGACGGGCGGGGCGAGGCCTGCGGTGAGCGCCTCGGCCCAGCGATCGGCGCACAGGCACCACCGATCTCCGGGCCGCAGGCCGACGAAGCCGTACTCCGGGCGCGGCGTGGACAGGTCGTTGCCCGCCCGGGCGCTGAACCCGAGGAACTCCTCGGTCACCCGGACGCACACGGTGTGCACCCCGGTGTCGTCCCCACCGGTGTCGCAACAGCCGGTGCGGTAGAAGCCGGTCATCGGGTCGGTGCCGCAGGTCTCCAGGTCACCGCCGAGCACGTTCTGTGCCACGGCCTACTTCTCCCCACCGAGCAGGGCCACGCCGAGCAGCGCGTCGAGCGCGTCGCGGACCAGGCGAGGGGCACCGGTGTCGGATCCGCGGCGGTCCAGCGCGTCGGCGGCCCAGCCGTCGACCGCGGCTATGACGGCCGGGGTGTCCAGGTCGTCGGCCAGGTGGGTGCGGATGCGGAGCACGAGGTCCTCGGCAGCCGGTGCGGCGTGCAGCGTCACCGCGTCGCGCCAGCGGCCGAGCCGGTCCTGTGCCTGGGTGAGCAGGTCATCGGTCCAGGCGCGGTCGGTGCGGTAGTGCCCTGACAACAGTGCCAGCCGGACTGCGTTGGGATCGACGCCCAGGGATCGTAGCTTCGAGACGAACACCAGGTTGCCGCGTGACTTCGACATCTTCTCGCCATCGAGCCCGATCATCCCGGTGTGGGTGTAGTGCCGGGCGAACGGATGCACTCCGGTGAATGCCTCCGCGTGCGCGGCACCGCACTCGTGGTGCGGGAAGATCAGGTCGGAGCCGCCGCCGTTGAGGTCGATCTGGGTGCCGAGCCGGTTGAGTGCGATCGCGGCGCACTCAACATGCCAGCCCGGGCGGCCGGCGCCCATGTCCGACTCCCAGTGCGGTTCGCCGAGCCTCGCCATCCGCCACAGCAAGGGGTCGAGGGCGTGGCGCTTGCCGGGGCGCTCGGGGTCACCGCCGCGCGCCGCCGAGAGCTTCGTCATGGTGGGCTCGTCGTAGTTGGACTCGTAGCCGAAGTGCCCGGACGCAGAACTGTCGAAGTAGACGTCGGGGAACTCCGCGTCCTCGACACGGTAGGCCGCGCCCTGGGCGAGCAGCTTGCCGACGAGTTCGGAGATCTCCTCCATCGCCTCGACCGCGCCGATGAAGTGCTGCGGAGGGATCACCCGCAGCGACTCCATGTCCTCGCGGAACAGCGCGGTCTCCCGCATACCCAGGACGACCCAGTCGTCCTGGTCGCGTGCGGCCCGTTCGAGGAGCGGATCGTCGATGTCGGTGACGTTCTGGACGTAGTGCACGTCATGCCCGAGATCCCGCCACACGCGGTTGACCAGGTCGAACGCCAGATAGGTCGCGGCGTGGCCGAGGTGGGTGGCGTCGTAGGGGGTGATGCCGCAGACGTACATCAGCGCGGTGGGGCCCGGGGCCGTGGGGCGAACGCGGCCGGTGGAGGTGTCGTGCAGGCGGAGCGGCGGACCGGCGCCGGCGATCCGGGGGACGTCGACGGATGACCAGGTGTCCATGACGGTCAACTTACGCGGTCCGATCTGACGGGCGACCGGCGTGCGGCTAACACGGTTCGTGCGGCAGGGTGCCCGGCCGGACGAGATCCCGGGTACGCACGTGCTGTGTCGGTACAGATTTCACCTCAACGTCGCGTGCGGAGGTAGTCCGCCACCACCTCGGCGCCCAGACCGTCGAGCGTAGGGGCCACCACCCTGCCCCCGCACCGGCGCGCCACCCCGTCGACGAACGCGGAGAGCCGGGGGTCGTCGCCGAGCATGAAGAACGTGATCGCGGCCCGCAGGCCGGTCAGTCGGTCGATCTCCCCCACCGTCGCACGCAGCGTCGCAGGGGCGGGCGGGTAGTCGAACACCGCATGCCCGTCGGGCTCCAGGTGGGCGGTCGGTTCCCCATCGGTGACGACGAGCACGACCGGCTGCGCGTCGGGGTTGCGGCGCAGGTGCTGCTCGGCGAGCAGCAGTGCGTGGTGCAGGTTGGTGCCCTGCTCGTGCGCGCCCTCCAGGCCCATCAGCTCGCCCAGTTCGACGCTGCGGGCGTGGCGGCCGAACGTGATCAGCTTCAGGTCGTCGCCGCGGAACCGCGTGGAGATGAGCTGGTGCAGTGCGAGCGCTGTGCGCTTCATCGGCACCCAGCGCCCGTCCTGCACCATCGACCAGGACGTGTCGACACACAGCGCCACCACCGCGCGGGACCGCTGCTCGGTCTCGAGGATCTCCACGTCCTTCACGTCGAGCCGCCGCGGGTCGCCCCCCGCACGCCGGAGCTGAGCATTGAGCAGGGTGCGGGGCACACTCCACGACTCGGTGTCGCCGAACTCCCAGGCCCGGGTGGCGCCGGTGGCCTCCCCCGCCGCGCCGGCGCGGCGCGTCTCCCTCTCGCCGCGCCGCGAACCGATCTTGTCGACGACATCGCGTAGCGCCGACTCCCCCAGCCGCCGCAGCGCCTTCGGGGACAGCTGCAACGACCCGTCTGCCGCGCGGGTGAACAGGCCCTGACGTTGCAGCTCGCGCTCCAGGTCGGCCAGCGCCCGGGCGTCCACGCGGGCCTGGTCACCAAGGTGCTCGCCCAGTGCATCGAGGTCGATGTCCTCCAGCCGGGCACCCGGGTAGCTCTGGGAGAGCTGCTCGGCCAGCGTGTCGAGCTGCCCGAGTTCTTCCATTGCACGGGTGGCCTCGCCCATACCCATCGGGTTGTCGCCGCGGAAGCGGCCCTGACCGTTCCAGTCCTCACCGGGGCGCAGACCCTGCAGTTGTGTATCGAGCTGCGCAAGTGCCTGCCCAAGGCGGGGATCGCCGAACGCCTGCTGGGACAGCTCCATCAGCTCGGCCCGCTGCTCCGGCGTCATCGAGTTGAGCATCCGCTGGGCTGCAGCAGCGCGCTGGGCGAGCAGGTCGACGAGCTCTTCAGTGCTCCCGGGGTTCTCCGGGAAGAACTCCCCGTGCGCGTCCATGAACTCGGAGAACTGCTGCGCCGTGTCGTGCCCGGTGGCATGGTTCGCCAGCAGGGCGTTGAGATCGTCGAGCATTTCGCGGATGCGCTCGACGTCCTCCGGGGTGGAGTTCTCCAGGGCCTGCTTCATGCCCGCGAATCGCTGGTCGAGCAACTCCCGGCCGAGCAGGTCGCGGATCTCCTCGTAGGCCTCGCGGGCCTCGGCGGACTGCCAGTCGTATTCGTTCAGCTCGCGGACCGCGCCACCGGTGTCGGACGGCAGCGCGTCGAGCTGCAACTCCCGGAACCGGGCGTCGTCGGTGTCCTGGCGACCCAGTGAGTCGTTCTCTGCGTCAAGCGCACGCTGCAGGAGCTCGCGGACCTCCTGCAGCGTCCCGTCCAGCCGGTTCTCCCGCTGCAGGCGGCTGCGCCGCTGCCGGATCTCGCGTGTGAGCTCATCGAGGCCACGTCTGTTCTCCATGCCGCGGCGCAGCAGTTCCTGCAACGCCGAGCGCGGTGAGGCACCCTCCATGACGTCACGGCCGATCTCGTCCATCGCCGCGCGCAAGTCGAACGGCGGGGCGAGCGGGTCGGGGCCGTCGGTATAAGGGCCGTACCGGAACCGTCGTGCTTGCCTACTCACGTTCTCGAGGCTACCTCCGCACCGCCCGGCGGGTAGGCGCTGCTCAGCCGTAACTCACCGTGTCCCCGTCGTCGGAGGCGTCCTTGGCCAGGCGCTTCGTCAGGAACAGCAGCTCCAGGGCCAGCTCCGCGGCGCTCGCCATCGGCCCCGGGTGCTCTGTTCCTCCCACGTCGAGCCGGGCAGCGATCTCGGTGAGGGCGTCGACGGCGGGCAGCGCCGCCACGACCTCGACGGCAGGCACCCGCTCCCCCGTGCGCACCGGGGATCCGGCGACGGCCTCGGCGAGCGGGTTGAGGTCGATCCCGCGCAGCCGGGCCCGAGCGGTGTCGGCGGTGGCCCGGCGCAGCAGGTGCTCCAGGTGCTCGGCCTCCCGGCCCTCCTCACCCGAGGCGAACTCCAACTTCCCGCGCAGCACGGCGGGCACCGATTCCAGGTCGACCGGCCGGGCGACGGCGCGCTCCTCGCCGGTGATCGCGGCCCGGCGCAGCGCCGCGGCGGCCACGGTCTCCGCGGCGGCCACCGCGAACCGCGCCGATACGCCTGACCCCTGGTCGATGGCGCTGGACTCCCGCAGGGCACGGGTGAAGCGCGCGATGATCTCCAACAGATGGTGGGGAACGTCCGCGACAAGGTTCGCCTCCTGATGGACCAAGGCGATCTCGTCGGCCAGCTCGAGGGGGTAGTGGGTGCGTACCTCCGCGCCGAACCGGTCCTTGAGCGGGGTGATGATGCGCCCGCGGTTGGTGTAGTCCTCCGGGTTTGCGCTGGCCACCAGCAGCACGTCCAGGGGCAGGCGCAGCGTGTAACCCCGGACCTGGATGTCGCGCTCTTCCATCACGTTGAGCAGCGATACCTGAATACGCCCGGCGAGATCGGGCAGTTCGTTGATCGCCATGATGCCTCGATGCGAGCGCGGGACGAGGCCGAAATGGATGGTCTCGGGGTCACCGAGCGAGCGGCCTTCGGCGACCTTGACGGGATCGACGTCGCCGATGAGGTCGGCCACCGAGGTGTCGGGGGTGGCGAGCTTCTCGGTGTAACGCTCACCGCGGTGCTTCCAGACGACGGGCAGGTCGTCCCCCAGCTCGCCGGCGCGGCGCCGGGATGCCGGTGTGATGGGCTCGTAGGGGTGCTCGCCGAGCTCAGAGCCGTCGATGACGGGTGTCCACTCGTCGAGCAGGTTGGTCAGGGAACGCAGCAGGCGGGTCTTGCCCTGGCCACGCTCGCCGAGCAGCACGACGTCGTGGCCGGCGATCAGCGCACGTTCCAGCTGCGGGAGCACCGTGGACTCGAACCCGACGATGCCGGGCCATGGATCCCGCCCCTCCCGGAGCGCGGTGATCAGATTGTGGCGGATCTCGGCCTTGACGCCACGCAACTCGTGGCCGGACGCGCGCAGCGCGCCGAGGGTGCGGGGAAGATCATGGGGCACGCGTCCAACGCTACGCCCGATGACTCAGCGGGGCACCGGCCAGCGTCCGAGCTTGAGGCCGCGGTGTCAGGGCAGCAGCAACACCGCTGTCGGGAGCGCCACCAGCGCGAGCGCGCCGATGCGGACCAGTACCCGCACCACCGGGGACAGCGGCGGGGGCGGGGCGGTGATGCGATCGAGCCTGCGGTCCAGCGCCGCCGTGAACGAACTCAGGGCTGCCGCCGGGACCATACTTCCCATCGACCGCAGCGCATTGGACAGCTCGGCGGGCGCCACCCGGGACGAGGCGACGTCGTCGGCCCGCATCTCGATCAGCGCGGCCACTGCGACCTGCGCGCGGACCATCCCGCGGACGAACGGTGCGGTCGCCCCCCACGCCACGAACGGCAGGACCACGAGGTCGTGCCGTTCCCGCAGGTGCGCGCGCTCGTGCGCGAGCACGGCGCGCACCCCGGGCGGGTCGAGCGCATCGAGCACGCCGGTGGACAACACCAGTCGCGAGCGCAGACCGGGCAGGCAGTAGGCGACCGGGATCGGGTGGTCGAGCACCCGTGCACCGGGGTTCGCCGGCCACGGGGTGCCGAGCAGATCGAGCAGATCGCGGTGGCGCCGCCGCAGGGTGAGGGTGCGCACCGTGACGACCCCGAGTACACCGACCAACCTCAGCCCCAGGATGAGTGCCGCCAGCAGCGCGGCGACATGGGTGACCCCGAGCCCCTCGGGCAGCTGAGCGGTGGCCAGCGCACCCGCGAGCGCCGGGACGGCCGTCACGAGCGAGGGCCCGAACGGCGCCAGGCCGTAGACCGTCCCCGCCCCGAGCAGTGACAGTCCCCCGGCGAGGCCGACCGCCTGCCACGCGAGCAACGCACCCACGGGGTCACGCGCGGGCCAGCGGGCGCGGGCCAGCCACCGGCTGACGGGCTCGGCGAGCGCCACACCGAGAACCAGCAGACCCAGTGCGGCCGCCTCCATCGCGCAGGCGGTCAGCTGAGCAGGTTGCGCAAGGTGGCGCGCTCGTCGGCTGCGATGGAACCGAGGAACCGGGCGAGCACGGCGCCACGGTCGGGGGCGGCGGACAGTGCGTCGTTCATCAGTTCCGCGACATGGTCTTCGCGGCTGGCGACGGAGCGGTAGCGGTGGGCCCGGCCATCCCGCTCACGGCTGACGAGGCCCTTGCGCTCGAGCCTGCCGAGCACCGTGAGCACCGTCGTGGTGGCGAGATCGCGCCCCGCGAGGGCGTCCTGCACGTCACGCGCGGTGAGAGGAACGTCGCTGGACCATAAAGTCTCCATCACTGCGCGTTCCAGCTCACCCAGGGTTGCCACACAGCGATTCTACACATGGTAGAAGCGCTGTGACCAGGGTCACTTTATCTGTACCTGGTCTCCGACCTTGAGAAAGGCGAACCACGCAACGGCGTCGTCGTGGACGAGCTTCACGCAGCCCGCCGAGTAGGTGTCCTGGCGGCCCTCATGGAAGGCGATACCGCCCTCGGCGAAGAAGATCGAGTACGGCATCTCCGTCCCGTACTCGCGGCTCGTCCACTGCTCGGTCTTCCACTGCACAGTGAAGGTCCCCCGTGGGGTCGGGTCATCATGATCTCCGGTCATGACCGAGACCGGACCACGGACCACCGTCCCGTTGTCGATCAGCCAGGCCTTGTCGCCGGCCAGATCCACGCAGGCACGCGCCGTCGTCGTGCAGGGGGTGCCCGGCACGAGGACCGGGGCGGGAGCCGTCGTCGGCGCGGGAGCCGTCGTCGGCGCGGGCCGGGCCGCCGGCGCGGAGGTAGCGGTAGACGTCGCCGTCGGCTCAGCAGTCGCGCGCGCCGCGGGCCGGGCCGCCGCAGGCCGAGCATCGAGGGGCTTGACATCGAGGGGCTCGGCCGCGGTTCGCGCCTTCGGGCCGTCGAGCACCGACGGGTCGACCAGGAGGTCGGACGCCGAGGCGGGCTGCGGTGGGGCCACCGCCCGGGCGAGCGCCGGTACGGCCGGCGTCTCGTCCGCGCTGCTGATGCCGACGAGCACCGTCCCGGCCAGTACGGCAAATGCGACCGCGATCGCTGCATGGGTGACAGACACGCGCTGCAAACCGGTCCGTCGGTGTGAGCCCATCGTCGGTCCTTTCCGCGCACTACAGTTCCACGTTGATCAACGAGTCGACTGCGGAAAGGTGACGGCCGGTGAGGGCGCTCACGCCTCCGGCAGCGGCCTCGATCAGTGACCGGTGAACACCGGCGCGCGCCGGTCCGTCCTCGCCCGCTGCCCCTCGACGAGGTCGGCACTGGTCCAGCAGGCTTCGAAGGCCGTCACCAGCATCGGGTCGTCCACGGCGAGATCGGTGCGGTCGAGCGCCAGCTTGTTGTAGCGCATGGTGAGTGGGGCCAGCGTCGCCATCTCCGCGGCGAGGGCGATGGCGTCGGCACGGTCGCCGAGCCGGTCCACGAGGCCGCGTCCGTACGCGCGCTCGGCGTCGATCTGCTCGCACGCGAGCAGCAGCGCCCGGGCGGTCGCACCCCCGGCCACCTGGGCCAGGCGGTGCACCGTCCACGGGTCGACGGCCAGGCCGATGCGGGCGGTCGGCACCCCGAACACCGCCGTCGGTGCGGCCACCCGGAGATCGCAGGCGATAGCGAGCTGGGTGCCCGCACCGATCGCCGGGCCGTTGACGGCCGCGACCACCGGGACCGGCGCGTCGGTGACGGCGTGCAACGCGGCGTGTAGGGCATCGCGAAAGCCGGCGGTGTAGACCTCCCCGAAGTCGGCACCTGAACAGAAGCTGCTGCCCGCCCCCGTCACGACGATCGCCTGCACCCCCTCGGCCAGCACGCTCCCGACCGCGTCCACGAGACGCCGGCACTGCGCGACGTCAAGGGCATTCCGCCGATCGGGTCGGTCCAACTCGAGCAGCCCGACACCATCGGTCACCGCAACGTTGATCAACTGGAGCTCCCTCCGCGCGTACCCCCCGGCGACGGCGCCGTGGCCGCCGAGGCTACGTCGTGCGTCAGGTTCCCCACCGGGCGGACGACGCGGCGACGGCGACCGTCGTAGCGCCGGGAACCACTGCTCGGCGGCGAACGACGACCCGGACCCTGGCATGCGTCGTGCAGCCCGACCCGGCTCGCGTCTAGGCTGCTCAGGGGCCTCGTCCGAGGCGCGAGGGGGAACGGTGGCCGAGGCAGGCGAGCTGCGGTTGGGCACTGCAGCGGGCCGGTGGGTCCTCGCCACCACCGTCCTCGGGTCCGGGCTGGTGATGATCGACTCCACCGTCGTCAACGTCGCGCTCAAGCGCATCGGCACCGAACTCGGAGCCGGGTTCGCCGACCTGCAGTGGACGGTGAACGCGTACACACTCTCCCTCGCGTCGCTGATCCTGCTGGGCGGTTCGCTCGGCGACCAGTTCGGGCGACGCCGGATCTTCCTCATCGGTGTCGTGTGGTTCGCGGTGGCGTCGCTGGCCTGTGGGCTCGCCCCGAACGTCGGCGTCCTCATCGCGGCCAGGGCCCTGCAGGGGGTCGGCGGTGCACTTCTCACCCCGGGCAGCCTGGCGCTGATCTCGGCGTCGTTCCGCGGCCCCGACAGGGCGGCGGCGGTCGGGGCGTGGTCGGGGCTCGGCGCTATCGCGGGCGCGATCGGCCCGTTCCTCGGCGGCTGGCTCGTCGAGCTGAACTGGCGTCTGGTGTTCCTGATCAACCTGCCGCTTGCCGTGCTGATCGTCGTGGTCGCCCTGCGACACGTCCCGGAGAGCCGGGACGCCGACTCCGCACCCGGGCTGGATATCGCGGGCACGGTGCTCGCCGTCGTCGGCCTCGGCGCGTTGACGTACTCCCTCACCGGGCTCGGCGAAGCCGGACCACAGCCGCTGCTGCTCGCCTCACTCGCCGTCGGCGTCGCGGCGCTGGTCGCGTTCGTGCTGGTGGAGCGCTGGTCGAAGCATCCGCTGGTGCCGCCGTCGCTGTTCGGCAACGCCGTGTTCACGGCCGCGAACGGCGTCACACTGCTGCTCTACGGGGCGCTGGGGGTGGTGTTCCTGCTGTTGGTGCTGCAACTCCAGACCGTCGCAGGGTTCAGCCCGCTCGCCGCGGGCACCTCGCTCCTGCCGATCACCGTGATCATGCTGCTGTTCTCCGGCCGGGCCGGGGCGCTGGCCGGGCGGATCGGGCCGCGGCTGCCGATGACCATCGGACCGCTGCTCGGCGCGACCGGGCTGCTACTCCTGACGCGGGTCGGTGCGGACGCCACCTGGTTCACCGACGTCCTGCCCGCGGTGCTCGTGTTCGGAGCCGGGCTCTCACTCACCGTCGCCCCCCTCACCGCCGCGGTGCTCGACGCGGCACCGGATCGCTACGCGGGTTCCGCATCGGGGGTCAACAACGCCGTGGCCCGCGCCGCGGGGCTGCTCGCCGTGGCGGTGATCCCCGGGCTGGTCGGCGTCCGGGGCGCCGCCTACACCGACCCCGTCCTGTTCGAGACCGGCTTCCGGTCGGCCATGATGATCAGCGCGGGACTGCTGGTGGCGGCTGCGGTGCTGTCCTTCACCCTGATCCGTCGCCCGCTCGCGACTGTCCCGCACGACCCCGATCGCGTCCGGATGCAAGCGTGCCCGCACTGCGGCGTGACGGCCCCCCGGATGCACCCGGCCCAGCCTGTGACCGACCCTTGATCCCGGAGCGACATGCATCACACCGTCGGGCGGGCGCCGTGGTGAGGTGGATGTGGCGGCCCATGTCGAGCAGTTCACCGCCGACAGCCGGTAGGGCCGGTGCGTGTACCGACCGGCTGAAGTCGGGGTTCGCACATAGGGTCGAGTCGTGAGTCGAGAACTGTTCTCCCGCGCGGCCCCGGGGCGGATGCGCCCGCGGGTGCTCGTGGCCACCGACCCCACCCGTCCGCGTGATGCCCCCGTGGGCACCGAGGCCGTGGTGGTCGGCGCCGGGGTGGCCGGGATCAGCGCCGCGGTGGTCCTCGCCGAGCGGGGCGTGGCCGTCACGTTGCTCGAGGCGGCACCCACGCTCGGCGGCAGGCTCGGCGCGTGGCCGCACCTGCTGCCCGACGGTACCGAGCAGGTGGTGGAGCATGGGTTCCACGCGTTCTTCCGGCACTACTACACCTGGCGCGCGGTGCTGCGTCGGATCGATCCGGAGTTGGATTTCCTACGCCCCGTCGGCGGCTACCCGGTGATCTCCCGGGAGTGGCCGCCCGAGGACCTCACCGGCCTCCCGACGGCGCCGCCGCTCAACCTGCTGGCCCTGTTCGCCCGCTCCCCCAGCCTCGGCCTGCGCGACCTGCTGTCCTCGGACCAGGCGCTGGCCGCGGAACTGCTCGCCTACGACCGCGTGCGCACCACCGCGAGGTTCGACGCGATGCAGGCCGGGGAGTTCCTCGCTGCGCTGCGGATGTCCGACCGCGCACAGGCCATGCTGTTCGAGGCGTTCGCCCGCTCGTTCTTCTGCAACCCGGGCGGCCTGTCGGCCGGTGAGCTGATCGCGATGTTCCACTACTTCTTCCTCGGCAATCCCGAGGGCATCAGCTTCGACGCCCCCGATACCGACTACCTGACGTGCATCTGGGCCCCGTTCACCGCGTACCTGGAGAAGAACGGGGCGCAGGTGCGCACGGGCACCGCTGCCCGTTCGATCTCCCCGGCCGACGGGCATCGCTGGCGTGTCGAACTCGAC
>JBKJPD010000503.1:0-5265 GCA_046595345.1 Pseudonocardia sp. | reverse complement strand
TGCAGCGCCGCGAGCGTGCGCAGGTGCCCGAGCCAATGACGCGGCTCGTCGACGTGGCCGTACATCATCGTCGACGACGACGGGATGCCGAGCCGGTGGGCCGTGCCGACCACGTCGAGCCACTGCGACGCGGGCAGCTTGCCCTTGGTGAGCACCCAGCGGACCTCGTCGTCGAGGATCTCCGCCGCCGTGCCCGGGATCGAGCCGAGGCCGGCGTCGCGCAGCTCGGTCAGCCAGTCCTCGATCGACACCCCGGCCTTCGCCGCCGCCGACACGATCTCCATCGGGCTGAAGGCGTGGACGTGCATGTCGGGCACCGCGGCCTTCACCGCGCGCACCAGATCGGCGTAGAAGGTGATCGGCAGCTGCGGATCGATGCCGCCCTGCATGCATACCTCGGTGGCCCCGTCGGCCGCCGCCTCGACCGCGCGCGCCGCGACCTCGTCGAGCGAGAGCCGGAACGCGTCGGCATCCCGCTCACGCTGAGCGAACGCGCAGAACCGGCAGCCGACGTAGCAGACGTTCGAGAAGTTGATGTTGCGGTTGACCACGTAGGTGACCTCGTCGCCCAGGACGGAGGCGCGCACGTCGTCGGCGATCCGGCACAGCTCCTCCAACGCCTGGTCCGTGCAGGTGAGCAGGGCAAGGGCGGCCGCGGAGTGCACCGGGTCGAGCAGGGCGGCAGGCGACGACGCCGCCAGCGCGAGCCCCGCGCGGACGTCGGAGTCGAGCCGGACCGGCGCGGCCTGCTGGTGGGCGGCGAGCTCGTCCTTCAGCGACTCCCAGTCGCCGTAGACGGACTCGAAGTCGCCGCGCCGGTCGTCGGTCCGCCCAACGGTGTCGATCGAGCTGTTGAGGTCGATCCGCCCGGTCGAGGCGAAGCCCCCGTCAGGCTCCTGCCAGGGGCGACCTTCTGGAGAAGCGCCCTCGCGAGCCAGTCCGGAGGCCGGATCGGCCAGCGCCGCGACATGCGCGTGCAGTCGCGTGTCGATCCATGGCGAGCCGGCGAGCACGTACTTCGGGTACACCGTGAGGCGCTCGCGCAGCGTGAACCCGGCAGCAGCGGACTCCCGCGCGAGCGACTCGATCATCGGCCACGGACGCTCGGGGTTGACGTGGTCGGGTGTGACGGGCGAGACGCCGCCCCAGTCGTCGATGCCCGCCCGCAGCATCAGCGCGAACTCGGTCCCGACGAGGTTGGGAGGGGCCTGCACGCGCATCTTCGGACCGAGCACGATCCGCGTGACGGCGATGGTCGCGGCGAGGTCGTCGATCGAGGCGTCGGGGTCGTCGCGCATCGCCGTGTCCGGCTTGGCCCGGAAGTTCTGCACGATCACTTCCTGGACGTGCCCGTGCGCGCGCGCCGCCGAACGGATCGCGAAGATCGACTCGGCGCGCTCGGTGCGGTTCTCCCCAATTCCGATGAGAATCCCCGTGGTGAACGGGACGCCGACGCGCCCGGCGTCGGTCAACGTGCGCAACCGGACCGCGGGCTCCTTGTCGGGGCTGCCGAAGTGCGGACCGCCCGGCTCGCTCCACAGCCGCGTGGCCGTGGTCTCCAGCATCATCCCCATGCTCGGCGCGACGGGCTTGAGCCGCGTCAGCTCCTCCCAGGACAGGACGCCGGGGTTGAGATGGGGCAGCAGCCCGGTCTCCTCCAGCACCGCGATGGCGCAGGCGCGCACGTAGTCGAGCGTGGAGTCGTAGCCCCGCGCATCGAGCCATTCCCGGGCCGCGGGCCAGCGCTCCTCCGGCCGGTCACCGAGGGTGAACAGCGCTTCCTTGCACCCGGCTGCCGCACCGGCGCGGGCGATCTCCAGCACCTCGTCGCGCTCCAGGAACGCGGCGGGCAACCGGTGCGGGACGGTGGCGAACGTGCAGTAGTGGCAACGGTCGCGGCACAGGCGGGTGAGCGGGATGAAGACCTTGCGCGAGTAGGTGACGACGCCCGGTCGGCCCTCGGCGACCAGTCCGGCGTCCCGGATGCGGGACGCCGCGGCCAGTAGTTCGTCGAGGTGATCGCCGCGGGCGGCGAGCAGGACGGCCGCCTCGGCGACGTCGAGCGCGGCACCGTCGCGCACCCGGCGCAACGCCCTGCGCAACGCCGACGGTGAGGGCGGCAACTCGGGCAGCTCGGGGGCGGGGTGCGCATCGGCCATCCCTGCACAGTAGGTCGCGATCGGCCGGACTTCGACGAGATGGTCGCCGATGACCGATCACGTCACCCCGGTTGGACGCTCAGCTGGGCTCGGCCGTGATCCGGGTGCCGCTGAGCCTGCTTCCGTCGGCCGCATGCAGCACACACCGGACGTCCCGGTCGGGGAACGACGGGCTGGATCCCGCGGGGGCCGAGTTGCGGCGGAAGGCCATCTCGGACGGCACGAGTGCGACGACCGCGAGCCGACTCTTGTCGTCGCCCCCGATCAGGTCCGACTCGAACAGCAACCGGCAGGCCGCCGAACCGAAGGACCGCATCTGCTCCGCGCCGGGGTAGGCGATGTCCCGGTCCGAGCCGTAGGTCTCCCAGTTGCCGAAGACCTCCGACAGGTGCGGCGTGGCGCAGTCGATGGACGCTCCAGAAGCGATGACCGCGGCGGGGGCGGGGGCGACGAACAGGCAGGTCCCGGTCGGGGTGGATCCGGGGACGGGCATGTCGCCGCCGTCGCCGTAGGTCAGCGTCGTGACCGTCGAGCGCTCCACCCGGCCCAGCGCGAGCCCACCGCCGAGCCCCGCGACGAGGCCGACGACGAGCGCCGCGGCCACCCAGGCCCACCGCCGGCGCCCACCGGCGATGGCGATTCGCCCCATCCCCGGCCCTGCCAGGTCCGAGTCGCGCGATGCACCCGGCAATGCCAGCAACGCGGCGGCCTGCATCCCGCTCAGCCGGGCCTGTGGGTCCCGCTGCAGCAGCCCCGCGATCACCGTGCCCAGCGGGCCACGGACACGGGTGGCCGGGACGTCGGCGTCCAGCACGGCGGCGATCGTCGCGGGCTTCGACTCGCGGGCGAACGGCCCGGCGCCCTGCACCGCGAAGAACAGCGTGGCCCCGAGCGCCCACAGGTCCGACGCGGCCGTGGCCGGGCCGCCGTCGAGCCGCTCGGGAGCGACGTAGGCGGGTGAGCCGACCAGCGCGCCCGTCGTCGTCAGGCCCGGGTCGTCGGCGGTCTGGGCGATGCCGAAGTCGGTGAGCTTCACCCGGCCGTTCGAGGTGAGCATGACGTTGCTGGGCTTGACGTCGCGGTGCACCACACCTGCGTCGTGCGCGACGCGCAGCGCCGCGATCATCTGCTGGGCGACGGCGGTGGCGGAACGGTCGTCGAGCGGCCCGGAAGACGCGACGACCTCAGCGAGCGTGCGCGCCTCGATCAGCTCCATGACGATGTGGTCGCGCACTGCGTCGTCCGGTCCGACATCGCTGACCACGTCGTGGACGGTGACTATGCCGGGGTCGTTGAGGCGCCCGGCGTTGCGGGCCTCCCGCAGCAGGCTCTCCCGGAACAGCAGCCGCTCCTGCGGGCTCAACCCGAGGGGAAGGCGCAGCTCCTTGACCGCCACCTGACGGCCCATCACCCGGTCCTCGGCGCGCCACACGACACCCATGACGCCGCGGCCCAGCTCGGCCAGCACGACATAGCGACCGCCGATGACCCGCGTCGGGTTGATCCGGCTGGGGTGTACCCGCGCAGGGTCCATCAGCGACAGGTGGTCTCCGGCAGCGGGGTCAGGAACTGGTTCGCCGCCCAGCGACCGTTGCCCAGTTCACGGAACCCGTCGGTGACGACGCGGGTGGCGTCCACCGTGGCACCACGGGTGAGGGTTTCGACCAGACCCGACCCCGTGCTCGGCTCCGTGCGCACGTTGAGCTGCTCGGACGCGACCACCATGCGGCACCCGGTCGAGGTGCCGATGATGGATCGGAGGTCGTTGAGACCGCCACCGTCGATCACCGCGAGCGCCGCGAGGACGACGCCCGCGATCAGGACGAACGCCCAGCCCCGGAACGTCGCTGCATCAGGTCTGGTGATTTTGATGATGTTGAGCTTGACCATCGCGACGCTCCCGGTGTGCGGTCGGGTTCTCACCGTAGCGGAGCGGCGACCCGATCACACCGTGACGATCTCCAGAAGCCCGCGGTCGGGATCTGCAAACCCGCGAAAAGGTCTTCGAGATCTGCCCGACGGCGCCGGCGGTGCGGTGTGGCAGGCACCAGAACGGCCGCCGCCCGGCCGCTCACCGTGATCGTGACGCGCCCGAAAGGTGTGGCCGGACTCTCGACGTGACGTGCCGACGGCACGGGCTAGCGTGTCGGGCAGGGAGCCTTGCGCTCCACCGTCCCGAAACATGTCCCGTCCCGAACACGAGTCACAGGCAGGCGCGAAGCAACGATGAAGGTCATCTACACCTACACCGACGAAGCACCGGCGCTGGCGACGCACTCGCTGCTGCCGGTCATCGAGGCGTTCGCCGGCAAGACCGGGGTCGACGTCGAGATGCGCGACATCTCCCTCGCCGCCCGCATCCTCGCGCAGTTCCCGGACCGGCTGTCCGACGCCCAGCGGGTGCCCGACTCGCTCGCCGAGCTCGGCGGGCTGGCGACGACGTCCGAGGCCAACATCATCAAGCTGCCCAACGTCAGCGCCTCGCTCCCGCAGCTCAAGGCGGCGGTCCGAGAGTTGCAGAGCGCCGGCTTCGACATCCCCGACTACCCGGATGACCCTGCCGTGGACCCGGCTGCCCGCGCCGCCTACGACGCGGTCAAGGGCAGCGCCGTCAACCCGGTGCTGCGCGAGGGCAACTCCGACCGTCGCGCGCCGGCGTCGGTGAAGGGCTTCGCCCGCAAGCACCCGCACTCGATGGGCGCCTGGTCGCCCGACTCGGCCTCCCATGTCACGACGATGGACGACGGCGACTTCCGCCATTCGGAGATCTCGGTCACCCTCGACGCGGACGCCGAGTTGCGGATCGAGCACGTTGCCTCTGCCGGAGGCGCTGTCACGGTCCTCACACCGTCGCTGCCGGTGCTTGCCGGGGAGATCGTCGACGGCGCGGTCATGCGGGCCGCCGCACTGAAGACCTTCCTCGCTGCACAGATCGCCGATGCCAAGGCGGAGGGCGTGCTGTTCTCGGTGCACCTCAAGGCCACGATGATGAAGGTGTCCGACCCGATCATCTTCGGGCATGCGGTGACACAGTTCTTCCCCGCCGTGTTCGCTGAGTTCGGCGCGGACCTCGCATCCGTCGGCGCCGACCCGAACGACGGTCTGG
>JBKJPD010000289.1:0-3288 GCA_046595345.1 Pseudonocardia sp. | reverse complement strand
ATGCCAGCAACGTCTTCGGCGGCGGCTCCACATTCAAGATCTTCACCACCGCCGCCGCGTTGGAGGCTGGCACCGTCGGGTTCGACTCGATGCTGCCCAACCCGGCCAACTCCTGCTTCCCGGTACCGAACGCCAGCCAGTACACCTCCTGCTACCCGGTGGCCAACGACGGGCAGAACTACCCCGACCCGATCAGTCTGCAGAACGCGCTGGCCACCTCGCCGAACGTCGCGTTCGTCGACCTCGAGACGAAGGTCGGGGTGCTCGCGGTGCTGGCGATGGCCCAGCGGCTCGGGCTACGCCACACCCTGGCCACCAACGACGCCGGCGGCCCCCCCGTCACCGACCCGGCCAACCCGCTCTCCCGCGATCCGCAGCACAACCAGCCGCAGTCGCGCTACTTCCGCGACCTGCTCTCGTTCACCCTCGGAGCCAGCCCGGTCAGCCCCCTGGAGATGGCCAACGTCGTCGCCACGATCCGCAGCGGCGGGATCTGGTGCCCGCCCGATCCCATCCTGTCGGTCACCGACCGCAACGGCCGTCCGGTCCCCCTTCTCGGGCAGCCCTGCCAGCAGGCCGTCGCGCCCGGGCTCGCCGACACCCTGGCGGCCCTTCTGAGCAAGGACACCACGATCGGTACCTCGGCGGCCGCCGCCCACGCTGCGGGCTGGACCCGCCCGGGCATCGGCAAGACCGGCACCACCAACCAGAGCGAGTCGGTCGCGTTCGTGGGCGGGGTGAACGGATACGCCGCCTCCTCGATGGTGTTCGCCGACGGCCCGCGCCCCCAGCAGCTCTGCCCTGGCCCGCAAGTGCGGCTGGGCACCTACGGGAACGGTGCCTTCGGGGGCACCGTCGCCGCGCCCCCCTATTTCCGGGCCATGAACCAGATTCTCGACGGCCAACCCGACCAGCCCGTCCCGGGACCTGATCCCGGCTACCTGCACGCCGGAGACCGGGCCCGGGTCGTCCCCGACACGGTCGGCCCGCCCGGGTGCGCCATGACACCGGGGTTGTCGGCGCCTGGTGATCGGATCGCCGGGTACCGCACCGAGAAACATCCCCGCACGTCTCAGCGGCGCCACAGCACCCTCAGCAGGCGCAGGGACTGGGACACGTCCAGGTCGGGAAGGTAGGCGCGGCCGCCCGCGGTGGCGATGGCCGGTAGCGCGGCGGCGTCGGGATAGACCATGTGCAGGGGCCGGTGGGTGGGCTGGAACTTGGACTTGAACGCGAGCAGGGACCGGAACCCGTAGACCGGTTCGAGCGCGCGGCCCGACAGATCGAGCAGGCGTTGCAGGGTGTCGGGCCGGGTGACGCAGTCCAGGCGGGCCAGCGGCGCTCCGGAGAGGCTGACGTACTGCGCGCCCTCCTCCTGGAACACCTGAGCGGCGGAGGCGATGAGGAACTCCATCACGCCCCGGAAGCCATCCGGCCCGTCCTCCCGGCGGCGCATGAAGTCGAGGGTCCATCCGACGATCACAGCCGCCGAGACGCCCGCCTCGGGACGGTCGTACACGGGAAGCCAGCTGGTGATGCCGTGCACGGTGCGGTCGGAGTCGATCGCGATCAGGCAGCGGACCTTCTCGTCGGCGAGCTCGTCGAGGGTGAACCCCATCTCGGGCAGGCCTTCGGCGGCGACCCATTCCTCGCTGATGGCCCGAATCTGGTCGGTGATCGCCAGCGGGGCGCGCGCGAAGGTGATCCACTCGGCGGTGATGCCGGCTTTGGCCGCCTTGTTCAGCGTGGTGCGGATGTCTTGCCACTTCTTGCCGGTGAACGCAAGGTCGGCGAGGGGGACGAGGGTTTCCTCGGCGACCTGGACGGTGTCCCAGCCCCGCGCCTGTGCCTGGTCGCGGATGGCGTCACCGACGCTGTAGAGACATGGGGCCCAGGCGTGTTCGGCGCAGAACCGGGCGAATCCGGCGACGGCGCCGGCGCGGGCCGCTGGCTCGCCGAACGGCTCGCCGGTGCTGAGCGCGACCCGGCCGATGACACGGTAGGCGATCGCGGCGCGTCGCTGCGGGTCGAACCAGTAGCTGTTCCCGGCCCAGGTTGCCAGCCAGGACAGCGACGAACCACCGTGGCGGATCAGCAGTTCGCGCGCCGCCCCGGCGTCGCCGGTGACGGTCCGGGTCCGGCTCAGCACCCACATCGTCGCGCCGAGGGCGACGATCCAGAACACCACCCCGGTCCACTCGTAGAGCACGTCGAGGCCGTCGCGACCGGGAGAAACGAGATTTCGATCTCGCCCAGATAACCCGGTGGCAGGAAACGGGTCGGCAGGTCCGCCAGCAGATCGAGCAATGCAGGTTGGGGCAGGTACTGATCGCTGACGATCAGGCTGGCGACCAAGTACACGATGCTCACCGTGACGAGGGTGGCCGTGATCGTGATTGCGGGACCGCGGTAGGCCCGGACCGGGGCCCGCACACGGAACCGGGTGCGGGTGGCGTAGAGCAGCGCGACCACGGCCAGCGGCTGCGCGATGCTGGTGATCACGCCGGTGAAGAACTGGCGGTCGGCGGCCCCACCGAACGCGACGAGACGCTCGGCCGGGGTGCTGGCGGTCAGCACAGTGAGCGCGCCACCCAGGACCGCGAACCCGACGTTGAGCCAGGTCGTGGCGTGCCAGGCGAATCTGCGACCCCGGCGGAGGCCGTCGGCGAGCACCAGCAACACCAGAACCGGGAGCACCGACATGATCGCCGGGCCGAGCCCGCCGAGGCGTAGCCGGTACAGCAGGCTCGCGCAGTCGTCGGCGGCGGTCGCCGGGTCGGAGCAGATCGCGGCGACGGCAGCGGGGTCGGGCGGTGCGGGCGCGACGAGGATGCGCGTCTCGGGCCCGGATACCACCGGCCGCGCCCGGTCACGGGCCCGGCCGAGCGGGACGGGCCCGAGCACGAGCCCGACCAGCCCCGCCATCAGGCGCAGGAGGTGGGGCAGCGACCCGGAGTAGAGCGCGAGCATGACCAACACCACGATCAACCCGACCCGCAGGCGACGTCGCAACAGCACCCCGAGCCGGGCGCTGGCGGCCAGCGCGACCCCGACCGCGGCGGCGGACGGACCGAGCACCGTGTCGGTGGCCAGGCGCTGCACCCAGTCACCACCGGACGCGACGGTCAGGGCCACCGCGCCCAGCCCCAGAGCGGACCCGATCATGGGTGGCGACGAGCAGCACGGCGGTGCGGCGGGACCCGATGCGGTGCTCGGCCGGGGCGACCAGGCCCAGCAGCACCGCCGTCCCCGCGCCCGACAGCCCTCCGAGGGTCGCCGTGACCGACA
>JBKJPD010000020.1:0-5364 GCA_046595345.1 Pseudonocardia sp. | reverse complement strand
GTGCGGGTTGACCAGCACCGACTCCTTGAGCTCGATCGCGGCGCCCGCGAACTCGGAGAGCACGAGCACCCCGCCGAGGTCGGACCGGCAGGCCACGTACTCCTTCGCGACCAGGTTCATCCCGTCGCGCAGGGGAGTCACCAGCATGACGTCGGCCGCGACGAAGAACGCGGCGAGCTCGTCGCGCGGCAGCGACTGGTGCAGGTAGTGCAGCACCGGGCGGCCGACGCGCGCGTACTCACCATTGATCCGGCCGACAGACTGCTCGATGTCGTTGCGCATCTTCTGGTAGTGCTCGACGCGCTCCCGGCTCGGCGTCGCAAGCTGGATCATGACGGTGTCGTCGGCCCGTCCCTCGGCGAGCAGCTCCTCGAACCCGAGCAGCCGGACGTTGATGCCCTTGGTGTAGTCGAGCCGGTCGACGCCGAGGATGACGCGGGCGGGGTCGCCGAGGTCGGCACGGATCTGTATTGCGCGTTCCTGCACCTGTGCGCTGCGGGAGAGCTCGTCGAGCGCCGTCGAGTCGATCGAGATCGGAAAGGCGCCCAGCTTGATGCGGCGGTCGCCGTAGACCACCTCGGTGCGGTGCGGACCCGGCACGGCACTGCTGAGGCGGGTGGCCAGCCAGCGGAAGTTGCGCGCGCCGCCGGGGGTGTGGAAGCCGACCAGGTCGGCGCCGAGAAGGCCGTCGACGATCTCCCGGCGCCACGGCAGCTGCATGAACAGTTCGGTCGGTGGGAACGGGATGTGCAGGAAGAAGCCGATGCGCAGGTCGGGGCGCAGCGCGCGCAGCGCCGCGGGGAGCAGTTGCAGCTGGTAGTCCTGAATCCACACCGTGGCGCCCGGCGCGGCGACCTCGGCGACGACCTCGGCGAACCGCTGGTTGACGCGGACGTAGGTCTGCCACCAGTGCCGGTGATACGCCGGCGGTGCCACCACGTCGTGGTAGAGCGGCCACAGCGTCGCGTTGGAGAAGCCCTCGTAGTACTCCTCGACCTCCTGCGTGGACAGGCGCACCGGGTGCAGTTGCAGGCCGTCCTCGACGAGCGGAGCGACGTCGACGTCGGCGAGCCCGGGCCAGCCCACCCACGCACCCTCGCGGCTGCGGAGCATCGGTTCGAGCGCCGTGACCAGGCCGCCGGGGCTGCGTTTCCAGCGCGTCGTACCGTCGGGGAGCTTCTCCAGGTCCACCGGCAGCCGGTTCGCCACCACGACGAACTCTGCACCGGCGAACTCAGGGGTGGATTGCCCGTCCGTCACACATCCTCCTCGAGCCGCCGCCGCCACCCGTTCGGGTACCGGCAGCGCGGAGCCTACTGCGGTGCGGCGTCCGGCGCGGTGTCGAGCATCGTGAGCTCGGGCGTCCGCCGAGGGCGGGTCAGGAAGTCCCCGAGCGCGACACCGGCGGCGAGTGCGAGGCCGATACCGAGCGCGACGGACACCGTGACCAGCCCGTCGGCGACGCCCTCGACGGCCAACTGGTAGAAGCCGCGGTAGGCGGTGAAGCCCGGCAGTAGCGGGGTGATCCCGGCGAGGGTGACGACGAGCGGGGGCACACCGCCGCCGCGGCGGAGCAGGCCGGCGGCGCCTCCGACGATGACCGCGGCGGTACCGGTGGCGGCGACGGGCCCGAGGCTCAGAATCTGCGTCAGCAGCGCGTAGGTTCCCCACCCGGCGGCGCCCGCCATGGCGGCCGCGAGCAGCGATCGCACCGGCGCGTACCCGGCGAGGGCGAATCCTGCTGACGCGAGCCCCGCCGCGAACAGCGAGATCCCGAACTGGCCCGCACCGCTCGGCAGTTCCCCCGCCACCTCCAGTTGGAGCCCGAACTCGAGACCGACCTTCAGCCCGAGGACGACGCCGGTCAGCAATCCGGCGGAGAGCAGGGCGATCTCCGCGACCCGGCCCGCGGACGTCACGTAGTAGCTGGAGATGGCGTCCTGGACCGTACCGACGACCGACAGCCCCGACAGCAGCACGGTGATGCTGGCCGCGATCACCAGCGACGGCCGGGTGCCCGGCGGTAACGCTCCTGCGGCGAACAGTGCCAGCGTCGATCCGGTGGCCAGCATCCCGCCGACGACCTGCTGGAAGAACGCCGGCAGACCCCACCGGGTGAGCATTCGCCCGATGCGGTCGAGCATGGCGGTGACGGCGAACGCCGCCAGCGCGGTGAGCGGAGCCGCACCCAGCAGTAGGGCGATGGACCCGGCCAGACCCGCCCACCCCGTGGTGGCGACCCAGCGCGGGTACGGGTGCAGGGCGGTGACCGCCTCGGCCAGCGCTGCCGCCGCGCCCCGCACGTCGAGCCTGCCCCGCTCCAACCTCCAGATGATGCGGCCCACCTCGCGCAGACGCGTGAGGTCCAGCGACCGGTAGCGGACCAGCCGCATCGACGTGACCGGCGCCGCCGCCATCCCGCGGTGGCAGCACATGGTGATCGAGGTGAATGTGATGTCGACGTCGACGGTCGGCAGCCCGGCCACGTTGGCGAGCCGCAGCATCGTCAGGGTGGTCTCCTCGGCGCTCTCCCCGCTGGACAGCAGCACTTCCCCGATTCGCATGCACAGATCGAGAACCTGCTGCACCTGCCCGTCGTCGGGCACCCTTGGGCCGATCGGCGCCATCAACCGCAGCGACGGTGGCCCCGGCTCCAGCAGGCTCCGGGCCTCGCGGCCCAACGCGCTGCGGAGACGTTGGGAGAAGCGGGCACCCACGGTGGTCATGCCGAGATCCCGATCAGGGCGGAGGACGAGTGGGCCATGTGGTCCAGCGTAGGTGCGTGTGGGCTGCGGCTCTACCATGGATGGTGCGGTGCCGGCCGGTGTAGCTCAGTGGTAGAGCAACCGCCTTGTAAGCGGTAGGTCGTCGGTTCAATCCCGACCTCCGGCTCCACGTTTGACCAGAAGTTATCTCGATAGCAAGATCGCTCGAACAGTCACCGTGGCACCACATGTGGCGCGAACCGCGCCACTGTCCCGCGTGACGGGCCGTCCGGGGGTCGGCAAGCCCAGCGCGAGGGGCGACATCGAGACGCCGCGCAGCGGCGCGCTGCGGGTCCGGGTCTATGCCGGGATCGGCCGTGTGGCGAAGCAGCGGCACAACCTGATCGACGTCGTCCAGCCCGGCCCGAAGGCGCGCCGCGAGGCCGGGAAGATCCGTGACCCGGTTCCTGCACGAGGTCGCAGTGAAGCGGAATCCGCGGACCTCCGCGACGGTCGACCAGCTCCTCACCCGCTGTCTGGAGCAGTTCGACGACGCTCCGAACACGCTGACCAACTACCGCGGCTACGTGCGCGACCATGTGTCGCCGCTGATCGGGCATGCGAACGTTGGCGAACTTGACGCCGACGTGCTGGACTCGTTCTACGCCGAGCTGCGCCGGTGTCGACAGCACTGCTCGGGTCGTAGCGGCAACCGGCACTGGACGACCCAGACCCACCCGTGCGATGCCAGGTGCACCCGTCCGCACGTCTGCAAGCCCCTGGGGTCCTCATCGATCCGCCGCATCCACTTCCTGCTGTCCGGCGCCTATGAGCGGGCCGTGCGTTGGCGGTGGGTCGGGTCAACCCGCTGGGCCAGGCAGGTCCCCCAGCCGCGCCGAAGCCGAACCCGCAGCCTCGTCGGCCGGTCCGGAGTCGAGTGGGAGCCCAGCACCCGCTACTCCCGTCGCGCCGACACCGGGCACCCCGAGGCTGTGCACCGCGACGGGGCATGGCTGTTCTTCGACGAGGCCTGTGCTCTCGCCTGGCACTCGACGCGCAGCACACAGGAGGCAGCAGACCTGACCGAGGTCGACCGCACCGGGGATCCCGATCAGCTGCTTGACCGCGCCGCCGCCGGGCTGCTCGGCCACGCCGGCCACCCCCGTGCGCCGGAGTAGAGCAACCCATCCCACGTGCTCCACGTTCCACTGATCAGCCGCGGCACGGCAGTGACCCGAGACCTCCGCGATGCCTGGTCGGACGCCGAGGAGCGCGCTCTACCTGCACTGTGCCTTGGGGATGTAGCCCTGGGCGCAGCCGTACTGCTGCTGCAGCTCACCGCTCGTGGGCCCTCGGCCCGCGGAGGTCCCGGGATCGAGGTAGCCCTGGTATTCCGCGCATGACGGGTTGAACTTGCCTGCCTGCATCGCTCGAGCGGCGCAGCCGGGACCGTTGTCGACTCCGGGTTGCTTCGGCTTGGGCGAAGTGGTGGGTGCGATCGTCGGACGCCGCTGCTCTGTGGTGGCGGAAGCCGGCACGGTGGTGGTCAGCACCGGTGCCTCCGCCGCCGTCGCGGTTGGGGAGAGCTGCCGCCACGGCGGCGCGACCGTGGCAGATGGGGCGGCGAGGGCGGATGCAGAAAGCGCCGCTGCAGGATGGGCCAGCAGAGCAACCGTCGCGATGCCGCCGAGGGTGCAGATCGCGACCGCAGCGCTGGCGATGAGCACCTGCATGTCGCGGCGATTCACGGGATTCCTCACAGCCGGGTGGTCGAGACTCGTCTGTATGTCGAGACAGTCGGGACATTGGTTACGAGCCGGACACGAACGGGTGAGACAGATCCGCAGTTGGGCCGCCTAGGGTGCTGCCGGCGATCAGCGCAGCTCGGTGTCCGGTCCGGGCGTGCGTGGTGGTCGTCCGGGACTGGACGGACCATCGCTGCCGGAGTGGTCGTCGTCCCATGCCGCGCGCAAAGCCAGCAGCAGGGACTGGGCCGCGACCAGGAGGGAGCTGTGGATCGAGCGGTCGGCGCGGCTGGGGGACCTCGACCTGGGCAACCTCACCGACCCCAGTAGATCTCCGTGCGGCTGCCACCAGGCAGTATGCTGCTTTACATGATCAGCAAGCCAGCGTCTGTCAATGGCACCCTTATTGGGTAGCTACGCTGGTTCGAAGGTGATCGACAGCTATCGGGTGGCTTATTCACAAGTCTGAGATTGAGATATTTCGCATGAATTAATACAATTGCCTATCGCTTGACGCGTCGGTGCGTGTCGTGCTTGAGGTGCGACAACTCTTGCAACTCGCCGATCTGGTGGTTCGCGTGCATGTCGTGTGCGCGCGCAACTTCGTCTCGCGGGGTCGGCCGATCGCATTGGGGTTGTTCCGGTCGGTAGCGATGGCGGTGTTCCTGATGCGGAAGAACGTGACACAGGGACGTAGCAGGCGCGGTCTTCGACGTCAGTCAGTCCACGGTCAGCCCCCGGTGGGACCTGCTGCGGCTGGTCATCGGGGATGTGCTGGCTGCTGTCGTTCCCGATCATCGCGAGATCGTCGGACAGGGAACCGTGCTGGTCGATAGCGCCGTGTCCAACGTGGGACTGGAGCCACGTCCCGGACCTCTACTCCGCCGAGGTCGGCTATCCAGGCATGAACGTCC
>JBKJPD010000006.1:0-2510 GCA_046595345.1 Pseudonocardia sp. | reverse complement strand
CGGCCACTGCCACGAGCCCACCGTGCTCGCGGCGACGCTCGTCATCGCGGTGGACCCAGTTCCGCAGGTCCGCTCGCAGCGCCTCCCGGTCCTGTGCCCACAGCCGGGCGAAACCGGTCAGACCCAGGCTCTCGGCGTGGTCGAACCGAGCATCGGCGATGACGTCCAGCTCAGCCATTGCGCGAGCCGGCCACGGCTCGTCCAGCCCAGGTGCCCAGCCCTCCGCCATGGCCCGTCGAACCAGTTCCTCCAGTACGTCGTGCAGCACGTTGCCGCGCTCCAACGCCGAGATCCGGACCACCTCCTCGGGCTGCTGCACCGGTGCGACGCGCAACAGCTGCCGCAGGAAGTAGTCCTGCGGGCAACCCACCCACGTTTCCAAAGCGGTCGGCGAGACGGGCGCGCCTGTCGTCGGGTCAGGCAACGCTTCACCCGCGAGGTTGCCGTCGTACGGGGTGAAGGCATCCAACCTCCGAGCCGTGCGGGCTTCCCGTCCACGCGAGATCGTGGTGCCCTCGACGTCACCCGGCAGCGGGCGCCCGGCAGCCTGCGCGTCCGCTGCCACGCGCTGGCGCCACTCCTGCGCAGTGGCCAAGACCGTCGCGGTGACCAGCCCGCCGGCGTAGGACGGCAGTTCCTCGACACCGTCCACCCGCTCCCATTCGGTGATCGACAACCGGCCGTCCCCGGAGATCGCCTGCAATGTCGGCAACAGCCAGCGGGAGGGGACTCGCGTGCCGCCCGATCTCAGGTCACCGCGCGGGAAAGTGACCATGCGTCCGCCCGACGGCGCGGCGGCGAGGGTGGCCAGGAACTGGTGGTGCCGGCGGCGGACCTGCTCGGTCAACGTCGGCAACGCACCACCGCTGCGGACACGAATCCGGTCGGGCAAGAGCGGGTCATCCGAACCCCGCGCGGGCAGGATGCCCTCTGCTGCTCCGACGACGAAGACGTGGTCGCACTCAGCTCCGACACCGTCGGAGACCGGGCCGACATGCACGCCGATCCCGGCCGTCCCGACCCGGTCGACGTCCTCGGCCAACTGCAGCTCGAGCAGCTCCCGAAGCAGACCCACGTCCGGCGGGCCGGTGTCCGTCGCGAGGTCGGAGATCGATCGGAGTGCGGCAGTGATCCGGCTCGTGGCGCGGGCCTCCTCGGGCCGGAGCCGTTCGACATCGTCCCCGCCGAGCACCTCGGTCCACAACAGCGAGGTCTCCTCGCCCAACTCCCGCCACGTCGTCGCGGCGCCCATGCGGCCGAACCGAGCGATCACGTCGTGAACGAACGAGAGCAGGTCGAGGGCGGCGTCGGCGTCGCGTTCGTCGCGAGCGATGAGCCATGTCCTCGGGTCGGCTGCGGTGCGCTCGACGTCGGCATGGGCGCGGCGCTTCTCGGCGAACTCGGCGAGGCGCTCCCAGTGCTCATCGCTGACCACCCCGGCGGCCCGCGACACCCGCTCCCACGGCGAACTGAACACCCGGTGTCCGCGGTGCCGAACCGGGGCGTCGGTGATCCACGCCAGCACCTCGTCGCGCCGAAAGCGCCGGTCGGGAAGCTGGAGCAGTCGCAGGAGGCCGCGCCCGAACCGGCCATCGAGAGCCGACCGCACCCCACGCCCGTACATGGTCACCCCCGCCCGTTCGAGCTGCTCGTGAAGCAGCCGCGCGTAGGGGTCCGCGGTGCCGTAGAAGACCGCGATCCGGTAGCCCGCCACGCCGTTACGCAGGATCGCAGTGACCTCGCGGACGACACCACGGACCTCGTCGTCGGGATCGGAGGCGTGCAGCAGCCGCGACGCCACCGGTGGCCGTGTCTCGCCCGCCTGACCGTCAACCGTCGGATCTCCGGTCATGCCCACGAGCACGTGCACATCGGTCGTCGCTCCGAGTGCGGCGAGTAGCGCCCGCTCCGGCGCCTCGAGATCGCGCGGCAGGAATACCACCACCGCCCCCTCGACGCGCTCGACAGCAACGGTCGCCGCCTCCAGCAGGTCCACCTCGTCGAACGTCGACGAGGCGCAGCGCGCCTCGAGTTCACGGTGGATGCGGACCGTCTCGGTGACGACCGGCTCGCCCATGCCCAGGGCATCCAGCTCGGGGTCGGGTACCGGGCGAAGGACACGGTGCGCCGTCGCGAGAGCGCGGACGGTGCCGATGTGTCCGGCCACCGGCGCGAACAGCCCGGGTTGCTCGCGCAGCAGACCGCGGATCGCCCCGGCCAACACCGTGGCGGTGAGCGGCCTGCGTCCGCCCGCAGCGACAGCAGGCGTGCCGAGGACCTCCGCCAGACGCCGCAACGTCACCACCGACAGCGCGGCGATACCCGGCCGGCCATCACCGCGGGCGAGGGCCCGCCGCGCAGACACTCCGACCAGCTCAGTCGGCACGACAACCGTGACCGGGCGAAGGGGGTCGCCGTCCTTGGCGGCGCGGACCGCGGCAACGAGCGCCCGATAGGCGGCGACGCCGTATTCCGTCCGCTCGGTGGTGGTGCCCATTCAGATATGATCT
>JBKJPD010000659.1:0-3069 GCA_046595345.1 Pseudonocardia sp. | reverse complement strand
GTGTACGGCGCCCATTGCCGCAACCTCGGCTCCCACGGCTCGGCGGGCGCCGTACACCTCGGGGAATCCGACCCAGTTCTGCAGAGCGCGATCCAACAGTTGACTCCCCGGTCCGCCCAGCTCCACCGACGCCTCCAGCACCGTGAGCTCGCGCGCGGTCACCTCGACTCCCCGGTGCGTCACCAGATCCGCCGCCGCCGGCTCCCGCCGCCGCACCGAGACTCCGGTGCGGGGATGTGGATGGCGACGGCGGCTCACCGTGAGCCCGACCGTCGCCGGGGGGCGCTCCACCATCTCGTGCCACCACGCGGCGGCGACCCCGGAGAGCACCGCACCCTCCCCTGCCCACAGCACCGCGGCGCGCACCCTCGCCTCGTCGTCGAGGTGATGTCCGGCCGCGAGGTAGACCCGCGGATGCAGGGGCCGCCAGCGCCGGAGCCGGAGCCGGTGATCGACGGAGTCGCGGGAGAGTCCAGCGGCCAGTGCCTGTGCACGGGAGATCACTCCGGCCTGGCGGGCGATGATCGAGTCGATCGGCATGCCGGATTGGACGGAACGCGGGGCCCCGGGGTTCCCTCCCCGGACAAGAAGGTTGCAATCGCGAACGGAGCTTCCAACAGTTCGGCCAGGTCCGCGACGACGGCCCGGTCGGCGTCGACCCAGTCCACGTCGTCGAGCTCGGCGGGCCCGACCCAGCGCAGCGCCGCGTGCTCCAGCGCGCACGGCTCCGGCTCGCCGGGCAGGAGCCCTGCCACATGCACCCTCAGCACGCCGGCGTCGATGGGGAGGTCGGTGCCCAGCCTGCCCGTTGCCCGGACAGCCACCGCAAGTTCCTCACGGCACTCCCGCGACACGGCATCGGGCTCGGACTCGCCCACCTCCACCCGGCCACCCGGCAACTCCCACCGGCCGGCGAGCGCCGGCGGTCGGGTGCGCTGCGCGACGAGTACCCGCCCGCCGCGGATCAGCGCAGTGGCCACGACGACGGGTTCGGTGGCGAGCGCCGCCGCGCGTTCGACCAGCACCGCCGACCGGGCGGCCAGCCAGCGGCGGGCCACCCTGCGGAGCAGCACGGCGTCGGCGATGCGGCCGAGCCGCCCGGCCGGGGCGGTCCAGCGGAGCTCGTCGACGAGCAGGGTCCCGGTCGGGGTCCCGGTCAGCGTGACGGTGTGACCCACTGGTGCGAGGTGACCCAGTGGCGCGAGGTGACCCAGTGGCGCGAGCGGGCGTCCTTCGGACACCGAGGTCATCCCGGCGGCGGAGACCGTGCCGACGTGCATCCGCAGCGATACCCGCACCCCGGGCGCCAGCCGCAGGGTCGTCCGGACCTCGTCCCCGGACGCCAGCAGCCGCCGATCCGCGGTCACCAGGTGACCTCCCCGGGCCCCCGCAGCCGCCGCGACCTCGACGTCGCGCACCAGCCCGGCCACCGTCCGGGGGTCTGCGTCGATCAGGACGGTCGAGCGCAGCACGGGCACCCGCCCATCGTCGCAGCGTGGCGAAGATGGAGCCTCGACCGCCATCACGTGCCGACCCGCTGGGCTGCTCGCCGGGTTACGGGGTGGGCCAGCGGGCCTCGACGCGGGCCCCACCGCTCGGCGTCGCGCCTGCCGTGACCGCACCGCCGCGGCCCTGGACGAGCGCGGCCACGAGGGCGAGGCCGAGGCCGGAGCCGCCGCCGGCCTCCGGGGCCAGGCGCACGAACCGGTCGAAGACCCGCGCGCGGTCTGCCTCCGGGATGCCCGGGCCGTCGTCGGAGACCGTGAGGCGCACCCAGCGGCCCGCGGGCAGGATCTCGATCCGCACGATCGAGCGGGCGTGCCGGCGCGCGTTGGCGAGGAGGTTGTCGAGCACCAGGCCCACCTCCGACGGGGTGGCGGCCACGTGCGCCGGGGTGGGCGCGACCAGCTGCAGCACCGGCCCCTGGTCGGGCATCCCGACCCGGGCGATCGCGGCACCGGCCGCAGCGACAAGGTCCACCGGACGGGCTTCGAGGCGCTGGCCCGCGTCGGCACGGGCAAGGGCGAGCAGGTCCGACAGAAGTACCGAGAGCCGCTCGGCCTCCACCGCGACGGCCCGCAGCGTGTCCTCGGCCAGCGTCGGATCGGGGTGCGCGACGGCCACCTCGGCCTGCGCGCGGATCGCCGCCACCGGGGAACGGAGCTCGTGCGCAGCGTCGCCGGTGAACCGTTCCAGCCGGGCCACCGCGTCGTCGCGGCGGGCGAGCAGCAGGTTGATCTCCTCGGCGAGTGCGCGCAGCTCGTCGCGGGGCGCGGGGACCGGCAGGCGCTCTCCGGGCGGGAGCTGCGCGGCGGCGGCACGGAGCCGGTCCACCGGACGCAGCGCCGCGCGGGTGGCCGCCCACGCGGCGAGCGCCACCACCGCGGCCACCAGCAGCGCGCCGAACACGAAGGCGAACGCGGCGCGGGCCAGCAGCGTCGCCCCGCCGACCAGGTCCCCGGTGACGACGACCAGCCGCGTCGACCCGTCCGGCACGACCGCGGGCACGGCGAGCCAGCGCCGCAGGTCGGCGAATCCCCCGACGATCAGCGCCTCCCCCGCCGCCAGCCGTCGCACCTGTGCCGCCGAGAGCGGCAGCGCGGGGCTCCCGTCGAGTGGGGCGCCCGCGGTGTCGACGACCCGGAGCTCCGCGCTCCGTACGTCCGCGGGCAGGGCCCCCGCGACGAGACGGGCCGCGGCCGCGGTCCCCTGGGCACGCAGCTCGGCGTCGGCGGAACCCAGCAGCGCACCGGTCAGGAGCCCCACCCCGAGACGACTGAGAGCCAGCAGCGCGACGAGCGCGACGATGCCGACGACGAGCGTGATCCGCCACCGCAGCGTGCGGCGCGCCCACCACCGCCGGAGCACTACTGGGAACCCACGATGTAGCCGTAGCCCCGCACTGTCTTGAGCACGTGCCCCGCCCCGACGGCCTCCAGCTTGCGCCGCACGTACCCGACGTACACCTCGACGACGTTGCGGCTCGCCGCCCGCTCGTCACCCCACACGAGCCTGAGCAGCTCGTCCTTCGCCACCGCCGTGTCGGGCCGGGACGCCAGCGCGTGCAGG
>JBKJPD010000658.1:0-6275 GCA_046595345.1 Pseudonocardia sp. | reverse complement strand
CGTGGCCCATGCGCTTGCCGGGAGGGGCCGTGCGTCCGGCGATGAAGCCGACGACTGGCTTGGTGACGTGCTCCTTGATGTAGTCCGCCGCCCGCTCCTCGGCGTCGCCGCCGATCTCGCCGATCATCACGATCGCCTTGGTGTCCGGGTCCGCCTCGAACGCCGCGAGGGCGTCGATGTGGGTGGTGCCGATGATCGGGTCACCGCCGATGCCGATGCACGTGGTGAAACCGTAGTCACGCAACTCGTACATCATCTGGTAGGTCAGCGTGCCCGACTTCGACACGAGACCGATCTTCCCCGGCCCCGCGATGTCGGCGGGGATGATGCCGGCGTTGGACTTGCCGGGGGAGATGACGCCAGGGCAGTTCGGACCGATGATCCGCGTCTTGTTCCCCGTGGCGCAGGCGTGCGCCCAGAAGTACGCGGAGTCGTGCACCGGGATGCCCTCGGTGATCACCACGGCGAGCCCGATCTCGGCGTCGATGGCCTCGATCACGGCGGCACGCGCGAACTTCGGCGGCACGAAGACGACGGTGACGTCGGCGCCGGTCTCCTTCATGGCCTCCTCGACGGTGCCGAACACCATGAGGTCCTTGCCGCCGATGGACACCGTGGTGCCGGCCTTGCGCGCGTTCACGCCACCGACGATGTTGGTGCCCGCGGCGAGCATCTTGGCGCTGTGCTTGGTGCCTTCACCACCGGTGATGCCCTGGACGATGACCTTGCTGTGCTCATTCAGGAAAATTGACACCGTCAGGCCCCCTTGGAAGAAACAGCTGCGAGCTCGGCGGCCTTGTCGGCCGCGTTGTCCATCGTGTCCACCTGGGTGACCAGGGGATGGTTCGCCTCGTCGAGGATCCGGCGGGCCTCGATCACGTTGTTGCCGTCGAGCCGGACGACCAGCGGCTTGGTGGCGGCGTCGCCGAGGATCTTGAGTGCCTCGACGATGCCGGTGGCCACCGCGTCACACGCGGTGATGCCACCGAAGACGTTGACGAACACCGACTTGACGTCCGGGTCACCCAGGATGACGTCGAGACCGTCGGCCATGACCTGCGCCGAGGCGCCGCCGCCGATGTCGAGGAAGTTGGCGGGCTTGACGCCGCCGTGGGCCTCCCCCGCATACGCGACGACGTCGAGGGTGCTCATCACGAGGCCCGCGCCATTGCCGATGATGCCGACCTGCCCGCCGTCGAGCTTGACGTAGTTGAGGCCCTTGGCCTTGGCCTTGGCCTCGAGCGGGTTCTCGGTGCGCTCGTCGACCAGCGCGGCGTGCTCCGGGTGCCGGAAGCCCGCGTTCTCGTCGAGGGTGACCTTGCCGTCCAGGGCGATGATCCGGTCCTGCGGGTCGCGCACCAGCGGGTTGACCTCGACGAGCGTGGCGTCCTCGGAGACGAAGGTCTCCCACAGCTTGACGACCACGTCGGCCGCCCGGTCGATCACCACGGCCGGGAACTTCGCCAGCGTGACGATCTCGACGGCCTTGGCCTTGTCGACGCCCGCGATCGCGTCGATCGCGACGCGCGCCAGCGCGTCCGGGCGCTCGACGGCGAGCTGCTCGATCTCCATGCCGCCCTCGGCCGAGGCCATGGCGAGGAAGGTCCGGTTGGACCGGTCGAGCAGGAAGGAGAAGTAGTACTCCTCCGCGATGTCGCTGGCCTCGGTGACCAGCACCCGGTGCACGATGTGCCCCTTGATGTCCAGGCCGAGGATCGCCTCGGCCTTCTCCCGCGCCTCGTCGGCGTCGTTGGCGAGCTTGACCCCGCCTGCCTTGCCCCGGCCACCCGTCTTGACCTGTGCCTTGACGACGACTGCGGTGCCCAATTCGGAGGCCGCGACAGCGGCATCATCAGCGGTCTCCACCGTCCGACCCGGCAGCACCGGGACTCCGTGCGCGGCGAAGAGATCCTTCGCCTGGTACTCGTAGAGGTCCACTCGGCTCCCTGCCACTTCGATGTGTGCTGTGGCCGCAGACTTCCGGCCCGGCTACCCGCCACGGACCCTATCGACGCTGCCCGCACCGCCCCTGACCTGCCCTGGTGACCGTCATCACGCCTCTGCGTGTGACCGTCGGCCCGACCACCGAACCAGCCGCGGGCCACCGGATGGCGACCCTGTCCGGACGGCAGGGCCGACGGTCACGACCATGGATTACCGTTCACGCATGGGTCTGGTCCGAGATGGACTCGGCTGCCTGGAGGCGGTGGCCGGTGCGGCGCGGACGACCGCGATCGAGGTCGGTCGCGCAAGTGGCTACGTCGCCCGGACGTTCGCCACCCCGGCCGGGATCCGCGGGATCGCCGTGGAGTGGGCCTGGCTCGTCGCGCATCTCGCGTTCTACCCGGCGGGCCTGCTGCACGAGCAGCTCGTCTCCTCCGGCGGCTACCGCACCGACACGCTGGCCCCGGTGCCGCGCAGCCTGGTGGTCACCGACGTGGAGGCCGCGGGCACGCCGATCCTGCTCGTGCACGGGATCATGGACAACCGCTCGATGTTCACCGTCTTCCGGCGGACGCTGCGCCGCCGTGGCTTCGGCGTGGTGCACGCCGTCAACTACAGCCTGTTCACCGGTGACCTGCGGACCGCCGCCCACGAGCTCCGCAAGCACGTGGAGCGGCTGCGCGAGGAGACGGGCGCCGATAAGGTGCACATCGTCGGCCACTCGCTCGGCGGCATGATCGCCCGCTATTACGTGCAACGGATGGGCGGCGCGGCATTCGTCGACACGCTCGTGACGCTCGGCAGCCCGCACACCGGAACCCTCACCGCATACCTGCTGCCCACCCCGCTGGCCCGCCAGCTGCGCCCCGGTTCAGCGCTGCTCGTGGAGCTGACGCGGCCCGCCCCCGACTGCTCCACGCGGTTCCTGGTCGTGTGGAGCCGGATGGATCAGATGATCCTGCCGCAACGGAACGCGCGGCTGACCCATCCCGATCTCGACATCGAACAGCTGGAACTACATGATGTCGGTCACCTATCGCTGCCCATCGATCCCCGCTCGGTGCACTGGGTGGTCACGACACTCGCCCGATCGGACCGCCGCCGTCACTCGTTCCGTCTCGGCGCAGACCCCGAGGATGGAATCCCGAACACTGTCAGTGAGCACTCCTCGCCCGCATCCTGAGATGCCGGAGCCGGATCCCGACACACCGCCACGAGATTTGCCTCACGCGTACGGCGCCCGCTAAGTTTCTGCGGTCCGAGTCACAGACCGGTCACGGCAGCTCCCCGCTATCGCTCGTCGCGGTCGTGATCGGCCGATGGTGTGCCGGATGGTGACCTCGCAAACTCGCTCACGACAGCTCAGGCCGACCCCGATCGGCCCGACGGGTTCCCCACCCACGCGGTCGCGGACGGGACACGGGCACCACAGCACCACGTCCGAGAAGGGCAGGTCTTGGCGCGCCACCGCTCCCCGCACGGCGCCGAGACGGAAGACCCCGAACGCATGACGCGCCTGCGCGTCGTCGCCACAGGGGGACACCGTCTTCCGGCGCCCCCCACCGCGTCGTTGCGCAATCGCGCCACCGTCGTGGCCGCCGCCGCCGGCGCCTTCGTGGCGGCAGCCCAGTCGATGGTCCCCTCGCTGGAGCACCCGGCGGTCGCCCCCATCACCATGAGCGCTCTGCTGCCCGTCGCCGACATGACGGCCACCGACGCCTCCCCCGCATTCGCCATCGACGCGATCGGCGGTGACCAGTTGCTGCCGGACACCCTTGCGTTGGGTGCGCCCGATCCCGCCTCCCAGGTCGACGTCCAGAGACTCACGAAGGCCGTCGCCATCGGTGGCGAACTGGCCCGCCAGGCGTCGATCCTCGACTCCGCGCTCGCGAGCGGCGCCGCCGAGGCGTTCCTGCGCGGCGACAGCGCCTACGTCCGCCCCGTGGTCGGACGGTTCACCTCGGGGTTCGGGGCCCGATGGGGCATGCCGCACAACGGCATCGACATAGCCGCCCCCATCGGCACCCCGATCTACGCGCTCACCGACGCCGTGGTCGAGGAATCCGGCCCGGCCAGCGGTTTCGGCCTGTGGGTGGTGCTCCGGCATACCGACGGCACGCACAGCGTGTACGGCCACATCAACCGCGCGTTCGTGAAGGTCGGCGATCGGGTGCGGGCCGGCGAGGAGATCGCCGAGGTCGGCAACCGCGGCCAGTCCACGGGGCCGCACCTGCACCTGGAGATCTGGGACGTCGACGGCACGAAGATCAATCCGGTCCCCTGGCTCCTGCTGCGCGGCATCCGCTTCTGATCCAGCAGCGGCCGCGGACCGGCGCTCACAGACCGGTCTCCAGTGGCCACGGTCGCTGTTTGCGCCATCGGTCTCCGCGAACCCGACCTACAGCTTCTGCAACGGCACCCCGCCGATGAGCATGAGCCGCACCGTGCCCGCGCTGCCGAAGTCGATGGTGACCGTCGCACGCGTCCCGGCCCCGTCGGAGGCGGTGACGGTGCCCAGGCCGTACTTGTCGTGATTGACGCGGTCGCCCACGTCGAGGCTGATCGTGGGGGCCAGGGAGGTGCGCGGCACGTTCCAGCCCCCCCGGTCGGCGGCCCCCCGATCCGAGCCGGTGCGCTTGCCGAACCCGAACCCGAACCGGCCCACCGGCGCCGACCGCGCAGGCTCGGCGCGACGCCAGTCGACCAGCTCGTCGGGGATCTCGGCGAGGAACCGCGACGCCGGGTTCGCGTTGGGCTGCCCGAACGACGACCTGATCATCGCCCGCGACAGGTAGAGCCGCTGCTGCGCACGCGTGATGCCGACGTAGGCGAGCCGCCGCTCCTCGGCCAGCTCGGCGGGATCTCCCATGGACCGCATGTGCGGGAAGACGCCGTCCTCCCAGCCGGTGAGGAACACGGCCGGGAACTCCAGGCCCTTCGCCGTGTGCAGGGTCATCAGCGTGACCATGCCGGCGTCGTTATCGGGGATGGAATCGGCGTCGGCAACGAGCGCCACCCGCTCCAGGAACGCGGCCAACGACCCGGGCTCGGGAACCCCGGGCTCGGGTGGCTCCGGGTCGGATTCGGGCCCGAACGCGACGTCGGCGACGGCTGCGTCACCAGCGAACTCCCGCGCGACGGTGACGAGCTCAGCGAGGTTCTCCCGCCGCGAGCCGTCCTGGGGGTCCTCGCTGGCCTCCAGCTCGGAGGTGTAGCCGGTCTTCGCGTAGATCGCCTCGAGGAGCTCTGCGGTCTCCTCGCCCTGCTGCACCAGCTCACCGAGATCGTCGAGGATGCGGACGAACGCGGCGATGCACCGCTGCGACCGTGTGGCGAGGCCCGTGACCCGCTCCGGCTGCTCGGCGGCGATGCGCAACCCGGCGGAGAAGGAGAGCCGCTCACGCTCGGCGTAGGCGGCGACGGTGTCCTCGGCCTTGTCGCCGATACCGCGCTTCGGCACGTTGAGGATGCGGCGCATGCTCACCGTGTCCTCGGGGTTGGACAGCACCCGCATGTAGGCCAGCGCGTCGCGGACCTCCTTGCGCTCGTAGAACCGCACACCGCCGACCACCTTGTAAGGCAGCCCGACCCGCAGGAACACGTCCTCGAACACGCGGGACTGGGCGTTGGTGCGGTAGAAGACCGCGACCTCGGAGTTCCGCACCTCGTCGGCGTCGACCAGGCGGTCGATCTCGTGGGCGACGGACGCCGCCTCGTCGTGCTCGTTGTCGGCGACGTACCCGACGACCTTGTCGCCCTCGCCCTGCTCGGACCACAGCCGCTTGTCGCGCCGGTCCGGGTTGCGGGCGATCACCGCGTTGGCGGCCGAGAGGATGCGCTGCGTGGAGCGGAAGTTCTGCTCAAGCAGGATCGTGCGCGAGTCGGGGAAGTCCTTCTCGAACTCGATGATGTTGCGGATGTTGGCGCCGCGGAAGGCGTAGATCGACTGGTCGGAGTCGCCGACGACGCACAGCTCGGCAGGCTCCGCACCCGGCACAGCCGGCGCCACCAGCTCGCGGACCAGCACGTACTGCGCGTGGTTGGTGTCCTGGTACTCGTCGACCATGACGTGCCGGAACCGCCGCCGGTAGTACTCCGCCACGGCGGGCAGCCGCTGCAGCAGCGACACCGTCTCCATGATCAGGTCGTCGAAGTCGAACGCGTTGGCCGTCCGCAGCCGGGATTGGTACACGGCATAGACCTCGGCGACCCGGCGCTCGTAGTCGTTGCTCACCCGCGCCGCCGCGATGTCCGGGCCGACGAGTTCGTTCTTCAGGTTGGAGATCTGCGCGGCCATCGCGCGGGGGGCGAACTTCTTGGCATCGAGTTCC
>JBKJPD010000589.1:0-5636 GCA_046595345.1 Pseudonocardia sp. | reverse complement strand
CCGTCCCGCACCAGAGGGTGCGTTCCGGCCACTGGCCCGAACCCCCGTCACGACCCTGGACGCCGCAGGGCTGCGGCGGCTCGCTGCCGGCGACGTCTCGGGCGTGTTCGGCCCGGCCTACAACCAGAACGGTGGGGACCAGAACGGCGGGGACCAGAACGGCGCCACACCCGACGTCCGCCTGACCGACGGCCCCCTGGCGCTGACCGCGGTCCGCGCGATCGAGCTGCGGGGCGGTGCCGCGGGGGCCGGTCGGGTCGTCGCCGACGTCGACGGAGACGTGCGCGCCGCCACCGCCCAGGCCGCGTCGCTGTTCGCGCTCTACTCCGGTCTGCACCTGTGCCTGGCCGATGCGCGGCTGACCGTGGAGGCCGCGGGAGCGACCGGTCCGGTGGTCGGGCTGCTGGAGCTCGACGTGCGGGAGATCGACCTGCTGCCGCGCCCCTGGCTGCGCGCGACCGCCCGCGTCGCGGTGTCGGGTGGCGGCACCGCCGAGGTGCAGGTGACCGTCACCGTCGCGGAGCGCCCGGGCACCCCGGTCGGCCCGGAGTGCGGTGGTCGGGTGCCGTGGCTGGGCCGGCGGAGCGCCGCGGGCGAGCCGGTGCTGCTCAGCGAGTTCCACATGGCGCACCTCGCCCGCGGCGACCAGGGCGTGGCGCTCGGGCCCGAGTTCGCGCACTACACCGGCCGCAAGGCCACCCGGCTCCCGACGGGCGGCCTGTTGCTCACCGACCGCGTCGTCACCATGGACGGCGAACGTGGTCGGCTCGACGGGGCCCGCTACGAGACGGAGTACGACTCGCCGGCCGACTCCTGGTACTACGCCGACACGGCGAACGCGTCGATGCCGCACTGCGTCTACATGGAGACGTCGCTGCAGGCGGCGCTGCTGGGCGGCTACTACCTCGGCCCGACGCTCACCGAGCCCGACGCGACGCTCAGCCTGCGCAACCTCGGGGGTACCGCCACCGTGCTGCGCGAGGTGGACCTGCGCGACACGACGATCCGGCAGAGCTCGCAGCTGCAGTCGACGACGATCCTGTCCGGTTCGTCGCTGCAGCAGTTCGCGTACTCGCTCGCCGTGGACGGCGAGCCGTTCTATCGGGGCGAGACCATGTTCGGCTACTTCGGCGACGACGCGCTGGCCCACCAGACGGGTCTCGACGCAGGCCGAACCGTGCCGACGTGGCTGGACTCGCAGGACCCCCGCCCGCCGGTCCGGACCCTGGATCTCGCGGCCCGGCGCGCCGATGAGTTCGCGCCGCTGTGCTCCCGCGGCACGCTCGCGCTGCTCGACGAGATCGACGTCGTCGACGGCGGTGGCCGGCACGGCGCCGGCTACCTGCACGCCGTGCGCGCCATCGACGCCGGTGACTGGTTCTTCCGTCGCCACTTCCACCTCGATCCGGTCATCCCCGGCTCGCTCGGCGTCGAGTCGGTGATCCAGGCGATGCAGGAGTGGTTGCTGGCCTCCGGGCAGGCCGATCATCTGCGCGACCCGGAGTTCGTGGTGCCGGTCGGGGTCCCGTTCACGTGGAAGTACCGGGGCCAGTTCCTGCCGACCGACGCCACCTCGACGCTGGAGGTGCACGTGCGGGAGGTCCGTAGCAGTGCCGGACGGGTCCGGGTGGTCGCGGAGGCCAGCATGTGGAAACCGGGCCTGCGGATCTACGAGCTGGACGGGATCGCCGTGGAGCTGCGCGAGCCGGGAGCATCCCGATGACCGCCGTGACCACCCGCCCGTCGCCGCTGGCGAGGGACACGGCCGCCGTCTACGACACGTTGCTGCGCCTCGACCTGCCGCTGTTCGTGGTGCGCGACGGCGCCGGTGTGGCCGTGACCGTCGACGAGCGCGCGGCGCGGTGCGGTGGCCAGGTGCTGGCCGCGGTGCCCGCGCTGGCCCCCGGATCGCTCGGTGACGACGGCTTCCGCGCCGCCCACGGCGTCCGGGACGCCTACATGACCGGTGCGATGGCCAACGGCATCGCCTCGACCCAGCTGGTGGTGGCACTGGCCCGCTCCGGGCGGCTCGCCTCGTTCGGTGCGGCCGGGCTGCTGCCCGAGCGGATCGACGCGGCGCTGGCCACGATCCGCCGCGAGGCACCCGGGCTGCCGTTCGCGTGCAACCTCATCCACAGCCCGAGCGAGCTCGCGCTGGAACGCGCCACCGTCGACGCCTGCCTGCACCACGAGGTGCGCTGCGTGGAGGCGTCGGCGTTCCTCGATCTCACCCCGCAGGTAGTGCGATACCGGCTCGCCGGGCTGGCGCGGGACGGCGACGGTCGGGTCGTGGCCCGCAACCGGGTGATCGCGAAGGTGTCCCGCGCGGAGGTTGCCGAGCTGTTCATGCGGCCGGCACCGCAGCGGATCGTGCGCGGCCTCGTCGCGTCCGGAGCGGTCACCGCGGAGCAGGCGGAGCTGGCCCGCGGCGTGCCGATGGCCGACGACGTCACCGCCGAGGCCGACTCCGGCGGCCACACCGACCGGCGCCCGCTGCTGGTGCTGCTGCCCGAACTGCTCGCGCTGCGTGACCGGATCGAACGCGAGCTCGGTGGCACACACCCGGTGCGGGTCGGCGCCGCCGGCGGCATCGGTACCCCGCAGGCCGTCGCGGCCGCGTTCGCGCTCGGCGCCGCCTACGTCGTGACGGGGTCGATCAACCAGGCCACCGTCGAGGCCGACCAGTCCGACGCCACGAAGGCGCTGCTGGCCACCGCCGGCGTCGCGGACATCGCCATGGCGCCCTCGGCGGACATGTTCGAGGCGGGTGTCGAGGTGCAGGTGCTGCTGCGCGGCACGCTGTTCGCGGGGCGCGCGCGCAAGCTGTACGAGACCTACCGCTCCTATTCCGGGATCGACGCCATCCCCGCGGCGGATCGCGCCGAGCTGGAGGAACGGGTCTTCCGTCGCCCGCTCGACGGGATCTGGGACGAATGTGTGCGCTTCTTCTCCGAGCGCGACCCTGAGCAGATCACCCGGGCGCAGGACAACCCGAAGCGGCGGATGGCGCTGGTCTTCCGCTGGTACCTCGGGCTGTCGTCGGGATGGAGCATCGCGGGCGCACCGGACCGCGTCGCCGACTACCAGGTGTGGTGCGGGCCTGCGATGGGCGCGTTCAACTCCTGGGCGGCCGGCACCCACCTCGCGGCGCCCGCCCATCGCCATGCCGCCGAGCTGGCCACCCACCTGATGCGGGGCGCCGCGTTCACCGCCCGCGGCACCCAGCTGCGCCTGGCCGGTACCCGCCTGCCCGCCGCCTGCACCGCCTACCGCCCCGAACTCCTGACCGGCCCCGAATCCCTGACCAGCCCCGAATCCCTGACCAGCTGAGGAGACGCCGTGACCGGCGACGCGACGAACGATCAGGCCTGGCTGCTGTGCGGCGGCTGCCGGCAGATGATCTACGGAAGGAGTTTCGTGCGGCACGGGCGGGTGTGCCCGGAGTGTGGGTGGCACGCGCCGCTGACGGCCCCGCAGCGCCTGGCGAGCCTGCTGGACGAGGACTCGCTGCAACTGCTCGACCTCGCCGTCGCCGATAAGGATCCGCTGGGCTTCCACGACACCCGCCCCTACGCCGACCGGCTGCGCGACGCGCGTGCCCGCACCGGGCTGGCCGAGGCGATCGCGTGCGCGCGGGGACATATCGACGGCAACCCGGTCGTCGTCGCCGCGATGGACTTCCGGTTCCTCGGCGGCAGCCTCGGTGCCGCCGTCGGCGAGGCGGTGACCCAGGCGGCGGAGATCGCGCTGCACGAGCGCACCCCACTGCTGATCGTGACGGCCTCGGGTGGGGCACGGATGCAGGAGGGTGTCCTCTCGCTGATGCAGATGGCGAAGACCAGCCAGGCGCTCGATCAGCTCGACAAGGCCGGGGTCCTGACGGTGTCGCTGATCGCCGACCCGACCTACGGCGGCGTAGCGGCGTCCTTCGCCACATCCACCGATGTGATCATCGCCGAGCCGGGAGCGCGGTTGGGTTTCGCCGGGCCACGGGTCATCGAGCAGACCATCCGCCAGACCCTCCCGGTCGGCTTCCAGACCGCGGAGTTCCTGCTTGAGCACGGTGTCATCGATATGATCGCGCCGCGGGCGCAGCTGCGCGCCACGCTGGGGCGGCTGTTCTCCGTGGCCAGCAGGCGGCCCGATCAGGTTCCGCATCAGCAGTCCGGGGCGGACACCGCGCTGATCACCGACCCCGCCGCGCTTCCGGCGCGCGATCCGTGGGACTGCGTCCGTGCCGCGCGCCGGCTGGGCCGCCCGACGACGCTGGACTACATCGCGATGCTGGTCGAGGATTTCACCGAGCTGCACGGCGACCGGATGGCCGCCGACTGTCCCGCCATGGTCACCGGCCTCGGCCGCTTCGAGGGCATCCCGCTGGTCGTCATCGGCACCCAGAAGGGCCACGACGCTCGTGAGGTGGCCGCCCGCAACTACGGGATGCCCAACCCGGCCGGCTACCGCAAGGCCGCCCGGGTCATGCGGCTGGCGGCGAAGCTCGGCCTGCCCGTCGTCACGCTGATCGACACCGCGGGCGCCTACCCGGGTATCGAGGCGGAGCGCCACGGGCAGGCCGTCGCGATCGCGGAGAACCTCAAGCTGATGGCGGGACTGCCGGTACCGGTCGTCGCCGTCATCACCGGCGAGGGCGGCAGCGGCGGGGCGCTCGCGCTCGCCATCGCCGACCGGGTGCTGATGTGCGCCAACGCGGTCTACTCGGTGATCAGCGCCGAGGGCTGCGCGTCGATCCTCTGGAAGGACCCGGCCGCCGCCCCGCAGGCGGCCGCCGCGCTGCGCATCGACGCCCGCTCGCTGCTGGAACTCGGGATCGTCGACGGCGTCGTGCCCGAACCCCCCGACGGCGCCGACGGCGATCCCGCCGCCGCGGCGCAGGCCCTGCGGGCCGCACTGGCCGCGAGCCTCGCGGAACTGCTGCCGCTGGACCAGATGCGGCTGGTCACCACCCGGCACGGGCGGTTCCGCCGCTTCGGCGCCGACACGTCGATGCTCCTGAACTCCGCGCCGCGCCCGCCGGCCCGCGCCGCGGGCCACTCCGCCGAGGTGGCCCGATGAGCTCACTGGAGCCGGTGGTCGCGACGCTGCGCGAGCAGGCGCTGACCCTCTACGCGGACGCGCTGTGCCCACCGAGCCTGGTGCGGGTGAGCGCCGGGGACGTGGTGGTGCAGGTGGAATGGGGTACGCCCGCGGTGGCTCCGGTGACCGGTCCGCCGGTCCTCGCGGCGGTGACCTCCGTCGCGGTAGCGCAGGTTCGGCAGGCGGACCTGCCGTCCACCGCCGAGCAGGCGGGCGAACCGGGCGAGGCCACCTTCCCGCTCTGCGCCGAGAGCGTCGGGGTGTTCTACCGCAGCCCGGAACCGGGGAAGCCCGCGTTCGTGGCCATCGGGGACACGATCGCGGCAGGCCGGCAGGTGGGAATCGTCGAGGCGATGAAGCTGATGATCCCGGTGGCCGCCGACCGGCCCGGCCGGGTGGTCGAGTTTCTGGCCGAGGACGGTGCGTCCGTGGAGCACGGGCAGCCGCTGCTCCTGCTGGCGGCGCCGGAATGACGGGCGCTGGGATGACGGGCGCTGGGATGACGGGCGCTGGGATGACGGGCGCTGGGATGAAGACGGTCC
>JBKJPD010000586.1:0-11824 GCA_046595345.1 Pseudonocardia sp. | reverse complement strand
GTCGACTCCGGGCAGTACGGCAAGTGCCTGCAGATCGGGCTGGACGCGATCGGCTACGACGACTTCAAGAAGGACCAGGCGATTGCCCGGACCCGCGGGCGGCGCCTGGGCATCGGGATCTCGACGATGACCGAGCCGCTCGGGGCGGGCAACAGCCGCGAGTACGACATCCTCGGCATCAAGATGTTCGACTCCGCCGAGCTGCGGGTGCACATGACCGGCAAAGCGATCCTGCGCACCGGGGCCAAGAGCCAGGGCCAGGGCCACGAGACGACGTGGGCCCAGATCGTCAGCCACGAGCTCGGCATCCCCGCCGCCGACATCGTCGTCGAGGAGGGCGACACCGACACCGCGCCGTTCGGCATGGGCACCTACGCCTCGCGCAGCACGCCCGTCGCGGGTGCCGCGGTGGCGATGGTGTCTCGCAAGATCCGCGCCAAGGCCCGCAAGCTCGCCGCGCACCTGCTGGAGGTCTCCGAGGAGGACATCGAGTGGGAGCTCGGGCGGTTCTACGTCCGCGGCGCCCCCGACCGCGGCGCGACCATCCAGGAGTGCGCCATGGCCGCGTACTCCAACATGCCCGACGGCATGGAGCCCGGCCTGGAGAACGTCTCCTACTACGACCCGCCCAACCTGACCTGGCCGTTCGCGTGCTATATCGCGACCGTCGAGGTTGACCCCGAGACCGGTGTCTGGGACGTGCTGCGCGTGGTGGCGGTCGACGACTGCGGGATCAGGATCAACCCGATGATCGTCGAGGGCCAGATCATGGGTGGCCTCACCGAGGCCTACGCGATGTCGAACATGCAGTTCCAGACCTACGACGCCGACGGCAACATCATCGGCTCGAACTACATGGACTTCCTGCTCCCGACGGCCTGGGAGACCCCGGGCTTCGAGTTGCACGAGGTCGTCACCCCATGTCCGCACCACCCGATCGGCGCCAAGGGCGTCGGCGAGTGCGCGACGGTCGGCGGGCCGGCCGCGTTCGTCAACGCAGTCATGGACGCCCTGTCCGACACGGGCGTGCGCAACATCGACATGCCGCTACTGCCGGACCGGGTCTGGGAGGCCTTGCAGAACGGCAAGGACGTGTCCGGCGCGCCGCCCATGAGAAACGACTAGGCGGCCGCCGCAGATGCTGATCGAGAACGAGTTCGAGGTCGCAGCACCGGTCGAGAAGGTGTGGGCCTACATGCTCGACGTCCCCAGCCTCGTCCCGTGCCTGCCTGGCGCCGAACTGGTCGGCGACGACGGTAAGGGCACGTACGAGGGCAAGGTCACCACCAAAATGGGCCCGGTCAAGATGAACTTCACCGGCAAGGCGACGATCACCGAGACCAACGCGGCAGCACGCCGGATCGTCCTGAGCGGATCCGGCTCGGAGACGAAGGGCAAGGGCACCGCGAGCATGAAGGTGACCTCCACCCTCATCGCGACCGCGCGTGGCACGAAGGTGAAAGTCAACCAGGACCTGCAGGTCTCCGGGGCGATGGCGCAGTTCGGCCGCGGGATGATCGCCGATGTCACGAGCGTGCTGATGAAGAGCTTCGCCGAGTGCATCGAATACAACATCAATGCCCAGAACCAGGGCGGCGGGTCCACCGCCGTCCGGGCCGCAAAGCCGACCAGCGGGTTCGCGATCGGCGTGCAAGCCATCCTGATGGCCCTCAAGCGGTTCTTCGGGCGGTTCTTCGGAAACGGCAAGAAATGACTGGGGCAATCCCGCGGACAACCCGACCGCGACGAAAGGAGCGGACATGATCCTGTGGTGGATCGGTAATATCATCTTGCTCGTCGTGGTACTGCCCGTGGTGCTGTGGCTGCTTGGCCGCGTACTTTCCGCGGTGGAGCGAATTCGAACGGCGGTGGACGATATCCTGGTCAACGGTGTCATCCTCACCGGGACGCTCGACAACGTGCCGGCACTGCTGGCCAAGACCGACGAGACAATCGACCAGGTGGCGGTCGGCGCCGTTCGCTATGCCGGTAGCGTCGCGAAACTTCTGGCCTGATCGACACGCTGTGCCAATCAGTAATTCGGGCTGAACGAAAGGAAATATCATGCCCTTGGCTGCCTGGGCAACGCTGGTGATCGCGGCCATCATCATCGCGGTCACCGCCGTCGCCCTGATTCGAGTCATCATGCATCTCACGCACGTCTGCTACACCCTCGCCACGGTCATCGTCGGCGTGCGGGCAATCGCCTTCCAGACCCGGACGGTCCCGACGGCCCTCACCTCGGTCAACGCGAATCTCAAACCGGTCAGGGATTTCTGCCAGTCGGTGTGAGCCGGACCGGCACACACCCGCTATCGCATGAGTAGGGAGAGGACATGAAGGAGTTCCAGTGCGGCAGTCCCGAGTGCAGCACCCAGTTCACCGCTGCCAACCGGGAAGAGCTGCTGCGCGAGATGGCTGAGCACGTCAAGAAGGTGCACAACGTCGCGACCCCGACCGAGACGCTCCTGAGCTACCTCGAGGCCACGGCGGTGCGGGACAAATGATCACCTCAACGCTTGCACAGGCGCCGCAACGGGCGGACCTCTTCGGCTGGTACCTCGGATTCGGGATCGGACTGCTGGTCGTCGTGGTCGTCGCGGTGCTGGTCGGCTGGATCCTGTTCCTCGCACTCAAGATCGGCAAGTACGCGCCGATGATCGACGAGGCACTGCAGCAGGCCGAACACAACACCCGGGCCCTCGCCGGGTTGAAGACCACCATCGACCACGCCACGGTGATCGTGGGCGGACTGTCGCGCGGTCGCGCGCGACTGGGAGGTTGACATGCCAGACGAGTTCCCCGCGGCGGATATCCCACTCTGGTGGCTCGCCATCGGCGTCGGCTTTGCCGTCGTAGCAGTTGTCGCCCTGCTTCTGAGTTTCCTGATCCTGCTGGTCAAGATCATTGACCGGGAAGTGGTCAAGGTCCGCAACACGCTGGTGATCATCACGAAGAACACAGCGAACACGAAGCTGATCTCACAGACCGCCGACGGTGTCGAGGCGGTTCTGGCCGAAGGCCTGCAGCATCACCTGTTCCTCGGTCGGGTATTCGAGACGGTGAAGTCATGACCGGGCTGTTGACCATCCTTTCGGTTGTCGCGATCGTCGCCCTGATCGCGGTGCTGGCGGTCTACCTCTTCTGGGTCGGGGCACTACTCGCTCGAATCGCCGGCAATCTCGAGCAAGCCAACGAGAGCGTCGCGAAGATCGCCGCCGACGGCGCGCTGATCGTTCCGGGTGTCAAGCACATCAACCGCACCGGCGGTGTCGTCGCAGCGGCCCTGCCGCTGCTGTACAACTTCGCCGAACAGATCATCAGCAAGGTCTCCCCCAACCCGGTGCGGCCCAGTGTCGCCGTACCTGCCGCCGGTCGTCGCCGCTCGCGGATGCACGACGCCGTGGGTTTCTCTACCAACAGCCGTTAGACCTCTCACGACAGCCGGCCGGCCGGCCATTCGGATTCAGCGGACTCGGTGGTACCGAGCCCGCTGAATCCGGATGTCCGGTCGCAAGTTCTCGGCGCACCATCGGCGCGAATGTCGCGCACTTCTGTGTACATCTTCGCAGCCGACATGACTGATATGGCGCTGTGAAGCTAGGTTTTCGTATAACTCTATTGTCGCGGCCGAAAATGGGGCCAACTACCGAGTCGAAAGGTGCGGACATGCGGGCGGTCTGGTCGTGGTTTGTCGTTACCCTGGTGGGTATCATAGTCGTCGGGCTTGTTCTCGGGCTCGGCCTGTTCGGACGCCTCGACGCCGGTCAGCAGGTGCTTGACGACGCGGGGCCCCTCTTCACCCCCGATCGGGTGGCCGGGGCGGCCGCCGGCGTCGGGGTGGTGTCGGCGGCGACCGATCTCCTCGATCCCATCGTGCTGCGCAGCGGCGGGGCTGCCGACGAGGTGGGGCCGCTCGTCAGTTTCGTTTCTGCGCAGACCAGAAAGTCGCCCACCGAGGTGCTGGCCGCGCTCAGGACGAACTTCCCGCACACGCTGGCACTGCTCCAGACCGTCCCGTTCGAGGACGTCGCCACCGAGCTGCCGAGACTGGTCCCGTTCCTGGCCACCACCCTGAAACTGTCCCCCGAGGCGGTGACCGCGGCCCTGCCGGGGCTGTTCCCCGGCATCTCGCAGTCCATCACCGCACTGCCCACGGTGACCGCGGGCTGGGAGAAGGTGCCCGGCACCGAAGGCTTCACCCGTTTCGACGGCACACCCATCAACAGCGTGCGCGATGTGCGGGACTACTTCGCACAGGACGTCGTCCCGGTGCTGCAGCGTGAGTCGAAGGCCTTCGGCAGCCTGGCCTCGACCGGCGGGGTGGGCTTCCTGCCGATGCTGCTACTGGTCACGGGTCTGATCGTCATCGTCTTCGGCGTCATGATGATGGTTCTCGCGTCCAAGGGCATGCCGAAGAACCTCGGCACCTACGCATGGTCCACCGTGATCGCGGTCGGTGCGCTGGTGATCGTGCTGGTGTTGGCGCTCAACCTGTTCCCCAGGCTCAACGCCGGCTCCGCGCTACTCGCCGACGTCGCCCCGGTTCTCACCGCGGAGCGGGTCGCCGGCGCCAAGGCCGGCGTCGAGATGATCTCCGCGATCGTCGACCTCGCCGACCCGGTCGCCCTGGAGACCAGCGCCGGCACCCAGGAGGTGCCCAACGTGGTCGCCTTCATCGCGCGTCAGGCCAACATCCCGCCTGCCACCGTGATCCCGGCGCTGGCCGCCAACGGCATGCCGAAGATCGCCACTCTGCTCCAGGCGGTGTCGCTCAAGCAGATAGCCGAGGAGATTCCGAAGCTGGTCACGTTCCTCTCCGGCGCCCTCAATCTCCCCGAGGACCAGGTCACGGCGGCGATCGCACGCAACTTCCCGCGCCTCAACCAGGCGATCACGGCGCTGCCCAAGGTGACCGATGTGTGGGAGAGCGTCTCGGTCCCCGGCTTCACCCGGGTGGACGGCACACCCATCACCACCGTCCCGCAGGTCCGTGACTACTTCCGCAACGACGTCATCCCGGCTCTGGAACGCCAGCAGAAGAACTTCCAGACGCTCAACAACGCGTGGCCTCCGGTGAGCATCTTCCCGCCGCTGCTGCTGGCCATCGGCATCATCGTGATCATCTACGGGTTCCTCATGCTGGCGCTGGTACGGCGTGGCGGACCCGGATCCGGGTCCGGCCCGGTCTCGAAGCCGGCGCACCGCGCGCTCGTGAACGCCTAGCTCCCCCACCACAGCACCACGTAGGCCAGGAGGTCACGTGCACGACAGAATCGATGAACGCAGGTTCGGCGAGCTCCTCACGGAGTCCGACGACATGCAGTCCGACGCCATGCGAGGGGCGCGGAGCGACCTCGACGACTACGTCGACGCCGCCCGCGAAATCCGTGCCGAGCAACGACGTTCCGGGCTGGCACCATCGGTCGCCGTCGCCGGAGTAGTGGGTGCCGTAGCACTGACGACGGCAACACCGGCATTCGCCGTGGGCGTGGAGGTCCAGCTGCTGCAGACCGCGGCCGCGCTGGAGAACCTCGCGGTGATCACCTACCAGACCGCGCTGACCCTGCCGTTCATCGGCGGCTCAGCCGCCGTTCCGGTGGTCACGGCGTTCGCGACGAAGACGATGGCCCAGCACGCCGAACACGCGTTGGCCTTCAACGCCGCTGTGAAGAAGCTCGGGGGCGCGGAGCAGACCGGAGTCCCGGCGAAATACGAAGCGATCGTCAAAGCCGCGCTGCCGGGGATCAAGGGCCCGGCGGACGTGGTCGCGCTCGCGATCACGCTGGAGAACGTGGCGGCCCAGACCTACGTCAAGGACGTCGGCCTGGTCAACACCCCTGAGCTACGTCAGCTGTTCGCTAGCGTGGCCGGGGTGGAGGCCCAGCACGTAGCGATCCTGCTCGCCGTGCAGGCCCTGCTCGCGGCCAACCTACCCAACCTGATCACCCTCCCGCCGGACGCGGCCAAGCTGCCCGGCGCGGCCGGCAAGATCGGCTTCCCCGACGCGTTCTACAAGACCGACATGGCCGCCGGTGCCGAGGACGGAGCCGTCAAGTGAACTTCAAGCGAACCCGCAAGGCGCCTGAGATGCAGATCAGCGAGCGTGAGCTCAGGGCCATGACGCGGCAGCTCGACGACCTGCACGAGTCGACGTTTCCACAGGTCCGCAAGACCCTCGACGAGCTCACCTCGACCATCGTCGAGGTGGTGCGCCGGCCATCGTCGCGGCGCACCTTCTTCATGGGGACCGCCGGCGTGCTCGCCCTCGGGGCCGCCGCCGGATGCGGGTCGTCCAGCGGGTCTGCGTCGGCTGCGACCTACACCGGCGACCTCAAGGTCGTCGCACTTGCTGCCGCGCTGGAGAACCTGGCCGTCATCGCCTACACCGGCGCGCTGAAGGCCGCGGGCGCCGGCACGCTCGGGGTCGTGCCACCCGCCATCGCCGAGTTCGTGACCACCGCGATGAAACAGCACGTCGACCACTCCGAGGCGTGGAACTCGGTACTGGCCAAGGCCGGCAAGCCGAGGATCATCGGTGCGCCGCTGAGTATCACCGCAGACCAGGTGGCCAAGCTCAACGCCGCCACGTCGGTGGCAGCCGTAGCCCAGGTGGCGCTGGACCTGGAGGCGGCCGCGGCCCAGACCTACACGTTCGCGACCGCCAACGTCACCGATGTCGGTGGGATCATGACGGCCGCGACCATCCAGCCGGTCGAGGCCATGCACGCCGCCATCCTCAGTTTCGTGCTGGGTCAGTACCCGGTTCCGGACTCCTTCATCGGCGTGCAGAACTCCTTGAAACCCGACATGCTCACCGCGGTCTGAGGAAGTCCGAATGATGCACACCGCCGCAGGAACCACCTCCCGGATGGTCGCCGTGTTCGTCGCGGCCGTCGCTGTCGTGCTCGGGCTGGTCGCCTGCGGCGCATCACCGTCGGCCGGGGACAACGGCACAACCGCCGCTGTCCCCGGATCCGACGCGATCATCATCAAGGACTTCGCATTCGGTCCGCAGGAGCTCATCGTCACGCCCGGCGCCACGATCACCGTCACGAATCAGGACAAGTCCACCCACACCGTCACCGCGGCAGACAAGTCATTCGACTCCGGCAACATCGCCGCAGGCCAGACCGGAAAGGTCACCGCGCCGACCAAGCCGGGTAGCTACCCCTTCGCCTGCATACCGCACCCGTTCATGACGGGCACCCTCGTCGTCAGGTGATGTCGTCGATGAAGTCCGCCGGCATCGGTGGCGAGGCCATCGGCGGAAGTCTGCCGGTCGTTGCCCGGGGGATGGTTCAGCTGAACCGTCCTGCGTCCGGCACGGGGTCGACGGGCGCCGCCGCGGGGCTGTAGCCCGATTCGGACCGTTCTCCGGTGCGGTGCGGCGGCAGTGGGGCGGTGTTGGGCGCGTCGGAGTACTCGCCGATCCATTCGTCTCGCCAGGAGTTGTCGTACTGCTGCTCGTTGCAGAACGGATGGTAGATCGCGACCAGCTCCTGGACGATCATCTCGCGGTGCGACCGGTTGCCGCCGAGCACCTCCAGGTACGCGATGTGCACCTTCCACTTCGACCCGGCGCGCTGCGTCCAGCAGTGCGCGCGCCGGTGCTTGAACGGGAAGCCCACGGCGGCGAGGTCGTCGGCGTGCCCGGCGTAGATCACCGCGTACTTCTCGGGCTTCTTGTCCGGATCGGGCTTGTAGAGGATCGCGAACACACCCGGCCGGGGCGGCGGCGTCCAGCCCCCGAGCACCCGCGGGCCCTCGAACGAGTAGCCGGCCAGCGAGCCGAGGCGGATCATCCCGCGTCCGCATCCTCGGCCGCGTCCTCGGCCTCGCTGACGGCCTCGACCCGCACGATCGGGTAGACGGGGAGCCCGGCAGTGCGCACCGCCGCGTCGAACTCCGCCCGGGCCTTCTCGACGGCCTCGTCGCGGCTGTCGGCGACGACGACGAGCTGTGCGCCGTACCGGGTGTTACCGATCCCGGTGGCGATGCCGCCACTGGGAGCCACCGCGTCGGCCAGTTCGACGATCTCCTCCCGTTCCATCACGCGGTCACCCTCGGCCTCGATCCCGACGCTCCACCTGATCATGTTGTGTCCTTCTCTCATGGCCGGCCCACTTCTAACCCAGCTTCGGGAGCAGCACCGCGAGTTCGGCCAGGCTACTCAGGTCGTGCCCGGACAGGAGCACGTCGATGTGCGGCTCGGCGACCATCATGGCGACGGTCTGCGGCCGGTAGTCGGCGTTGTCGCCCTTGTGCGGGTTCATCCACACGATGTGGTGGCAGAGCCGGGTGAGTCGTTCCATGGCGGTGGCCAGTATGTCCGGATCGCCGCGATCGAGGCCATCGGAGCAGATCACGACCACTCCCCCGCGGCAGACGCCACGCCGGCCCCACGACCGCACGAACTCATCGAGCGAATCGCCGATCCGGGTGCCGCCCTCCCAGTCGACGACCAGCTCGGTGGCCTCGGCCAGCGCCTCGTCGGGGCTGCGCTTCTGCAGCGGAACGGTGATGCGCGTCAGCCTGGTGCCGAAGCAGAACACCTCGACCTTCTCCGCCGCCCGCCCCGCCGAGTAGGCGAACTGCAGCAGCGCCCGGGAGTAGTCGGCCATCGAGCCGGAGACGTCGAGGATCAGTACCAGTGGCCGGAGCTTGACCCGCCGCTTCTGCCACCGCAGGTCGACCGGTTCACCGTGCATCCGCAGCGACTCGCGGATGGTCCGGCGCAGGTCCGGATGGCGCCCGCGGTGCGAGGGGCGGGTGCGGCGGGTTCGGCGCCGCGGCGGGGTGAGCTTGATCTGCTCCATGATCCGGCGCAGTGCCCTGAGCTCGTCGGAGGTGCAGGCGGCGAACGACTTGTGCCGGAGCGTGACGGCGTTGGACGCAACCAGCCCGAGCGTCGTCTCGTCGTCCTCCTGCTCGGAGTCCGACGGTTCGGTGGCCGGGACCTCGAGCACCGCCTCGGTCTCGACCGTCGGCTTCGGCGGGAGCTTCAGCAGCTCCTCGATCGGATGGGAATCGCCGAGGAAGAAGGCGCGGAACACCTCGTCGTATGCCGCGATGTCATCGCGGCGGGTGATCATCGATGTGCGCCCGGCCCAGTAGAGGTCGACCAGGTCGGTGGGGTCGAGCGGCACCATCGCCGCACAGTAGATCGAGATGTCGCCGGACCCGACCCGGAGACCCTTCTCGCGCAGCGCCCGGCCGAACGAGACGAGAACCCGGACGAGCTCGTGGTTACCGGTCACGCCCGGGCAGTGATCTCGTCGAGGTTCTCGCGGACCAGCGCCAGGTCCTCCCGCTCCTTGAGTACCGCACCGAGCGTGATGCCGACGGCGTCGGCCGTCAGGTCGTCCTCGCCGAGGAAGTCGAGCGTGCGGGCCCAGTCGATCGTCTCCGCGACACCGGGCGGCTTGGCCAGGTCCATCTCGCGCAAGCGGTGCACCGCGGCGACGACCTTCCGTGCCAGCTCCCGGCTCACCCCCGGCTCGCGGACGGTGACGATCTCGACCTCGCGCTCGAGCGTCGGGTAGTCGATCCAGTGGTACATGCACCGGCGCTTGAGGGCGTCGTGCAGCTCGCGTGTGCGGTTGGAGGTGAGCACCACCAGCGGCGGGGCCGCGGCCTTGATCGTCCCGACCTCGGGGATGGTGATCTGGAAGTCCGACAGCATCTCCAGCAGGAACGCCTCGAACTCGTCGTCGGCGCGGTCGATCTCGTCGATGAGCAGCACGGCACCGTCACCCGCCCGCACTGCCTGCAGCAGGGGCCGTTCCAGCAGGAACTTCGGCCCGAACAGCTTCTCGACGGCCTCGTCGTCGACGATGCTCTGCTCCGACATCGCCCGGATGTGCAGCAGTTGCCGTGCGTAGTCCCACTCGTAGAGCGCCTGGTTGGTGTCGAGGCCCTCGTAGCACTGCAGGCGGATCAGGTCGCGACCGAGCACGGTGGCGAGCACCTTGGCGATCTCGGTCTTGCCGACGCCGGGCTCGCCCTCGAGCAGGAGCGGACGCCGCAGCGACAACGCCACGAACACCGCGGTCGAGAGCCCCCGGTCGGCGAGGTAGTCACCCCGCCGCAGCGTCTCGGTCATCTCGGCGACGCTGCTGGGAAGGTTCACGTGTCCAGTTCTCCGTGCTCTCTCAGTTCTCTAGTTGTGCTTCTCTGGGCCCAGCACCATGTCCCGAACGCTGGTGGAGCCAGGGACCACCTTGCCCTCTCGAACGAGGCGCTCTCGCCAGGCGACGCGCTGGTCCTCGTCGACGGGCCCGGCCGTGGACTCGCCTTCGACACCGCCCGCTGCCCCGCCGGACGAGCTGAAACCACCGAAGCCGATATTCTTCATGTTCTTGCATACCTTGGTGGTGCTCGGCCCGACGTCGGCGGCGCTCTGCTGCTGCGCCGACCAGATCCCACGCAGCACCGAAAGCGCCTCGCCGGTGGCCCCGTTGTCGGAACCCGGATTCTCCCGCTCCTGGGTCATGCCGCACCCTCCTCGCAACGCTGCGGGAAACTCTGCCGCAGAAAACTCCATCGTATGCGTCCCATCGTGGATCTCACTCCATCCACAGGCAATCGGCGAATAACCCTTTGCTTAGTCGCGATCGGAGCACAATCAGCCCATGACGTTGACGCAACTGAGCGCCTTCGTGCTCGTCGCCCGCCTCGGGTCGGTGAAGGCCGCCGCCGGCGCCCTGGGCGTCAGCGAGCCTGCCGTGTCGCAGGCCCTCGCGGCGCTGCGCAGGTACCTCGGTGACCCGCTGCTCACCCGTAGCGGCAACGGCATGACGATGACACCGGGCGGCAGCAGGCTGCTGACGATCGCCGCGCAGATGGTCTCCCTCGGCGCCGAGGCCGAGTCCGCCGTGCGCTCCGCGCAGGGCGCGCCCGAGCAGCTCCGGGTGGTGGCGCCGAGTTCGATCGTCGAGTTCGTGTCAGGCCCGCTCGCCGATGCGTTCACCGCGCGGTCGGCCGGTTCCATCGAGGTGTCGGCGGGGGTGTCGGCGACCGCCGAGATGGCGGTGCTCGTCTCTCAGCGCCTTGCCGATCTGGCACTGGGCCCCTACCTGGCGGGCGACCGCAGCCTCGGGCTGGTCAGTGAGCCGATCTTCCGGTGCCGGATGGTGGTCCTCGCCTCCCCGGAAGCACGGTTCCGCGGCTCCCCAGCACAGTGGCCGTGGCTGGTGGAGCCTGCCGCCACCGACCAGGGAAGCGATGTCAGCAGGCTGCTGCGCAGCCTCGGCGTACCCGAGTCACGGCTGAGCGTGTTCCCCAACCAGACCGCCGCGTGGGAGGCCGCCGTTCGCGGGGCGGGTGTCGCCCCGGGGATCGCCCACCTCGCCGTCCACCAGTTGCGCAGGCGTGAACTGCAGGTGATCGACATGCCCGGGACCCCGCTGGAGCTGTGCTGGCACGCGACCACCCTCTCGGTCGACCGGCGCTCACCCGCCGCGGCGTCTCTGCGCCATTTCCTCGGCACCCCGGAGGCGATGAAGCTGCTGCGGGCCCCCGGTGCGGGCGTGCCGCCGTCGCGGTTTCGCCCTCCGGTGTACGTCACGATCTGGAGCTGATTCCTCCAGCGCGCCGGACTAGGCCATTCCGGCGGAACTGCACGACGGAACTGGACAGCGTCACCCGGTCGAGCGGTAGTCTCGCGCTCCATTCAGCTCCCTTATAACTACTCTGCGTGCGGTGGCGACTGTGGGCTCGTCGTCCTCTCCGCCGCGCGGTGTAGAGAAATGGTGCGACCCACGATGTGGAAGGCGTTACTCGACACGCTCCCCCGCGGATACACCCTGGAGGAGCCGGACTG
>JBKJPD010000489.1:0-3663 GCA_046595345.1 Pseudonocardia sp. | reverse complement strand
GGCTCGCCGCGGACCACCCGGAACAGCGCTCGGCGCTCGTCGGCGGCGCGCTCCGAATCGGTCACAGCGGGATGTTCCCGTGCTTGCGGGCGGGCCCGACCTCGCGCTTGGTGGCGAGCATCCGCAGCGCCCGGCCGATGTAACCGCGCGTGTGCGAAGGCGGGATGACACCGTCGATGTAGCCGCGGTCGGCGGGGGTGTAGGGGTTGGCGAGGGTGTCCTCGTACTCCTGCTGAAGCTGGGCGCGCCGGGCGGCCAGCTCGTCGCCGTCGAGCCCGGCCAGCTCCTTGCGGTAGAGGATGCTCACGGCTCCCGCCGCTCCCGTCACCGCGATCTGGGCGGTCGGCCAGGCGACGTTGGCGTCGGCGCCCAGGTGCTTGGAACCCATCACGTCGTAGGCGCCGCCGTAGGCCTTGCGGGTGATGATCGTGACCTTCGGGAGGGTGGCCTCGGCGTAGGCGTAGAGCAGTTTCGCGCCACGGCGGATGATGCCGTTCCACTCCTGGTCGGTGCCGGGCAGGAAGCCGGGGACGTCGACGAAGGTGATCACCGGGATGTTGAACGCGTCGCAGGTGCGGACGAACCGGGCGGCTTTCTCGGAGGCGTCGATGTCGAGGCAGCCCGCGAACTGTGTCGGCTGGTTCGCCACGATCCCGACCGAGCGCCCCTCGATGCGGCCGTAGCCGACCACGATGTTGGGTGCGAACAGTGCGTGCACCTCGAGGAACTCGCCCTCGTCGAGCACCCGGTGGAGCACCTCGCGGATGTCGTAGGGCCTGTTGGGCGAGTCCGGGACGATCGTGTCGAGCTCGAGATCGGTGTCGGTGAGCCCGTCGGCGATCGAGTCGGCCGTGGGCGCCGGGGTCGGGTACACCGGCGGGTCGGACAGGTTGTTGGACGGCAGGTAACTCAGCAGATCCTTGACGTAGTCGATCGCGTCGGCCTCGTCGCTGCCCAGGTAGTGCGCCACCCCCGACTTGGTGTTGTGGGCCCGGCCGCCGCCGAGTTCCTCCATCTCGACGTCCTCGCCGGTGACGGTCTTGATGACGTCCGGGCCGGTGATGAACATGTGGCTGGTTCCGTCGACCATCACGACGAAGTCGGTGAGCGCGGGGGAGTACACGGCGCCACCGGCCGATGGGCCCATGACCAGTGAGATCTGCGGGATCACGCCTGAACTGCGGACGTTGCGGACGAAGATCTCGCCGTAGAGGCCGAGCGCGACCACGCCCTCCTGGATACGCGCGCCACCGCCGTCGTTGATCCCGATCATCGGGCAGCCGATCTTCACGGCCAGGTCCATCACCTTGACGATCTTCTCGCCGTAGACCTCGCCCAGCGCCCCGCCGAACACGGTGGCGTCCTGGCTGAAGATCGCGACCGTGCGGCCGTCGACGGTGCCGGTGCCGGTGATGACACCGTCGCCGAAGGGGCGCTTGGCGTCCATCCCGAAGTTGGTGGACCGGTGCCGCGTCAGCGCATCGATCTCGACGAACGAGCCGGGGTCGAGTAGCGCGTCGATCCGCTCGCGGGCGGTCTGGCGACCCTTGGCGTGCTGGCGCTCCATCGCGGCGTCGGTGCCGAGGCGCTCGGCGTCGCGCCGATAGAAGTCGGCCAGCTTGCCCGCCGTCGTGTGACGGTCATGATCGACGATGGCTGGTTCGTCCGGCACCGGCTCGGTAGCTGCGCTCATGAACGGGGAGCCTAACCGGCCGGTAACATCACCAGAGGTGTGGCGTTGCCGCCGCGCGCCCGCACTTCGGCGCGCCACCGGCGCCGGTGGCCCGCGGAACGGGCGCCCGGCGACGCGTTCCGCCCGCCCGTCGCCTGTACCCCGCTGCACCGAGCAACGGGACGGGCCCGCCGGTACCGTGCGCCGACATGAAACGGACAGCCCGGCCGCTGGACGCGGTGGCACTGCGCGCTGCCCTCGGCGGGACGTGGGCCCGGCTCGATGTGGTCGACCGCACCGGCTCCACCAATGCAGACCTGATGGTCGCGGCCGCCACCGGCGCCCCGGACCGCACCGTGCTGGTGGCCGAGCACCAGGACGCCGGCCGGGGACGTCTCAGCCGCGCCTGGGTGTCGCCGCCGGGGTCCGGGCTCACGGTCAGCGTGCTGCTGCGGCCCACCGGCGTACCGGCGTCGCAGCTCGCCTGGTTGCCGCTGCTCGCCGGCCTCGCGGTGCTCGACACGGTGCGGGGGCTGGGTGCGCACACGGCGGGCCTGAAATGGCCCAACGACCTGCTGCTCGGCCCGGCCCGGCGCAAGGTCGCGGGGATACTCGCCGAGGTCGCCGACCCTGTGCACCCGGCCGTCGTCATCGGCATCGGCATCAACATCTCGGCCGCACCCGCCGACCAGCCCGGGGCCACGTCGCTGGCCACCGAGGGGATCGACGCCGACCGGGCCGAAGTGCTCGTGGCGTTGCTCGGGCACCTCGCCGAGCGGGAGGCCCGCTGGCGTGACTGTCGCGGCGACCCGGACGTCGGCACGCTGCGCGCGGACTATCGCGCAGGATGCGCGAGCCTCGGCGTGGAGGTCCGCGTCGAGCTGCCCGGCGGCGCCACGCTCACCGGTATCGCCGAGGACGTCGACCGCGACGGCCGGTTGCTGCTCCTCGACCCCGCAGGGCACCGCCTGGCCGTCGCGGCGGGTGACGTGGTGCATCTGCGTCCGGCGGAGTGACCGCTACGGTGGGCGAATGGCCTATCCGGACGATCTTCTCGTCCCCGGCGAACAGATAGTTATGCACAAGCACCCGCATTGGAAGATGCTGGTCGGCCCGGTCGTGGTGCTGCTCCTCGTCGTCGGGAGCGGTACGTTCGTGGCCGCGCTGGTCAGCGCCCAGAGCTGGGCGCAATGGGCGTGGCTTGCGCTCGGCGTGGTCGGCATCGGGCTCGTCGGATGGCTCACGGTGACGCCGGTGCTGCGCTGGCGCACCACCCATTTCGTCGTCACGACGCGGCGGGTGCTGGTACGCGAGGGCGTGCTGGCACGCCACGGCATCGACATCCCGATGAGCCGTATCAACAGCGTGCAGTTCCGGCACTCCGTGATCGAACGGTTGCTCGGCTGCGGCACGTTGATCATCGAGTCGGCATCGGATGAGCCGCTCGAGTTCGACGACGTCCCAGGGGTTGAGCGGGTGCACGCGTTGCTCTACAACGAGGTGGCCGATGAGAGGTGAGTCAGGTTTGCCCAGCGACCTGCCCAGACTGCGGACCCTGCCCATGACGGTGCGGGCCGATGGGCTCCCGGACAGCGTCAGGATCTACGAGGTCGGCGCGCGGGACGGGCTGCAGAACGAGTCGACCGTGGTTCCGGTGGAGGTCAAGGCGCAGTTCCTGGACCGCCTGGCCGACGCAGGGCTCGGCGTCCTGGAGGCCACGAGCTTCGTGCACCCGACCTGGGTTCCGCAGCTCGCCGACGCCGCTGAGCTGCTCGCCGTGCTGGAGCGTCGTGCCGGGCTCGACTATCCGGTGCTGGTCCCCAACGACCGCGGCCTCGACCGCGCGCTCGCGGCCGGCGTCGGGCACATCGCGATCTTCGCGAGCGCCACGGAGACGTTCGCGCAGCGCAACCTCAACCGGTCCTGGGACGAGCAGTTCGCGATGTTCGAGCCCGTGGTCGCGCGTGCCCTGGCCGAGGGCGTCGACGTCC
>JBKJPD010000474.1:0-4832 GCA_046595345.1 Pseudonocardia sp. | reverse complement strand
GCCGCCGCCGCCAGCACGGCCACTCCGCACGGGTCGTCGGGCGGGATCTGCCGCAGGTTGACCGGACCCGACCGGCCGTGGCCGTCCCACGGCCCGTCGTTGGTCTCCAGGCGTCTGATCAGCGGCCAGCACTCGTCGGCGCTCCAGCCCTCGCACCCCATCGCCGCCCACTCGTCGAGATCCTCGCGCGGGGTCCAGAACGCGATGCAAGAGTTGTGCGACGAGCAACCGCCGAGGACCTTCGCGCGGGCGTGGCGCAGGAAGCTGTTGCCGTTCTCCTGCGGCTCCACCGGGTAGTCCCAGTCGTAGCCGGAGTCCAGCAGCGCCATCCAGTCGTCGAGCCGCAGGATCGCGGGGTCTCCCACATCGGACGGGCCGGCCTCCAGCAGGCAGACCGTGACCGACGGGTCCTCCGACAGCCGGGCCGCGAGCGCGCAGCCCGACGATCCGCCGCCGACGACGACGTAGTCGAATGTCTTCGTCATGTCTGGCTCCCCTCCGTAGCCGACGGGTCACCGTCGAGCGCCGCGCCGATCTCGTGCCCGGGCACCGTCCCGATGTGGTGGCGTCCCCGCACCGCGTACCAGGCCAGTCCGACGGCCACGATCACGCCGATGAACAGGACCGCCCCCCACTGCAGGTACCAGTGGAAGGGCTCGGTGGCGTTGTAGACCTCCTGGCGCGGCCACCCCAGGTTCAGCGCCATCCCCGCGCCCCAGACGACTGCCACGATGTTGACGGGCAGCCCCCAGCGCCCCAGCGAGAAGTAACCGCCGCGTCCGGCGTCGGGCCCGGGCCAGTCGCCACGCAGCCGCGCGAACAGCATCGGCACCGTGACCAGCAGGTACGCGATGTAGATCATGATGATCGCGATGCTGGTGACGACCGTGAATATCTGCGGGTTGCCGACGTTGACCACCAGGATCAGCGCGGCGACCACCCCGATGACAACAGCCGGCACCACCGGGGTCTTGAACCGCGGGTGAACCTTCGCCAGCCGCGTTCCGCCGGGCAGTGCGTTGTCCCGCGCCATTGCGAACATCATCCGGATCGCGGCGGTGTGCACGGAGAGCGCGCAGACCGTGATCGCGATGACGACCACCCCGAGGAAGATCTTCCCGATCGTCGTGCCCAGCACCGCCAGCACGATGAACTGCAGTCCGGCGGTGCCGATCTCGGGATCGGCGAGGTCGGGTGCAGCGAGGATCGCGAACAGCAGGATCAGACCGCCGATGACGAAGGAGGCGATGATCGCCCGCAGGATCGCCACCGGTGCGGTGCGCCGGGGGTCCAGGGTCTCCTCGCCCAGCGAGCTCGCGGTATCGAAGCCGTACATGACATACCCCGAGGCCAGTGCCGCGACGAGGAACGCACCGAGGTAACCCGTCGAGTGGCCCGCGCCGAGGCCGTGGGTGTCGAAGAGGACCGTGGGCGGGTTCACGATGTTGACGGCGAGCAGGACGATGAGCAGCGCCGCCGCGATGAGCTCGATGAACACCCCCGCGCTGTTGATCCGGGCCATCAGCTTGACGCCGAGGGCGTTGATCAGCGTGGTGAAGCCGATGAGGATCGAGCCGAGGATGACCGCGTTGACCGCGAAGTCCCGGGGCCCGGTGCCGTCGCCGTAGATCTGGAAGCCGTCCCAGATCTGCGGGAGCGTGATCTGGTAGGCCAGCACGACCGCGGTGATGGTGACGATCGAGGCGGTGAACATCATCCAGCCGGCCAGCCATGCAGTGGTCGGGCGGCCGAGCCGCTTCGACCAGTTGTAGATCGACCCCGCGATCGGATACCGCCCGGCGAGCTCGGCGAAGCACAGCGCCACCATGATCTGGCCGGCGAACACCAGCGGCCACGACCACCAGTACGCGGGGCCACCGAAGGCGAAGCCGAAGTAGAACAGCTGGAAGGTGCCGGTCAGGATCGAGATGTAGCTGACCCCGGCGGCGAAGCTGGCGAACTTCCCGATGCTGCGGTCCAGGGTCTGGCCGTAGCCGAATTCGGCGAGACCGTCGTCCACACCGCCGGAACTACCGATACCGCCGCCGGAACTACTGTTACTGCTGGCATTGCCGCGGTCCTGGCTCGTACTCATCGCGACCTCCGAGTTGATGTGTCAGCTCCTGAACCACCGCGGCGCGGCCGGAGCGGTGTTGTGCCACACGTGCTTGGCCTCGCGGTACTCGGCCAACCCGGTCAGGCCGAGCTCGCGGCCGTTCCCGGAACGCTTGAACCCGCCCCACTCCGCCTGCGGCAGGTAGGGACCGAAATCGTTGATCCAGATCGTGCCGTGCCGCAGCGCGCCCGCAACCCGCTGCGCCCGGCCGACGTCGCCGGTCCAGACCGCGCCGGCCAGGCCGTAATCGGTGTCGTTGCCGAGCCGGACGGCCTCGTCCTCGGTGCTGAACCGCTCGATCGTCAGGATCGGGCCGAAGGTCTCCTCGCGGATCACCCGCATGTCACGGTGGCAGTCGGCGAACACCGTGGGCCGGTAGAAGAATCCGGCCTGCAGATCCGCTTCGTCGGGCCTGCGCCCACCGGCGACGAGCCGGGCGCCGTCGTCGAGCGCCGAGGCCACGTACGCCTCGGTCTTGGCCCGCTGCTGCGCGGACACGAGCGGCCCGGACTCGGTCTCCGGGTCCAGCCCGTTGCCGAGGCGGATCCGGTCGGTCCGCTCCGCGACCGCCGCGACCAGATCGTCATGCAGGGAATCCTCGACGATCAACCGGGAGCCTGCGGAGCACACCTGACCGGCATGCAGGAAGACGGCGGTGAGGGCGTTGTCGACGACGGTCTCGAAGTCCCCGTCATTGGCGACACTGTCGGCGAAGACGATGTTGGGGTTCTTCCCGCCCAGCTCGATGGCCAGCTTCTTCACGGTGGCGGCACTCGCCCGGATGATCGCCTGCCCGGTCGCGAGGCCACCGGTGAACGAGACCATGTCGACTCCTGCGTGCTCGACCAGCGGAGCCCCGACACCGGGACCGTCGCCGAGTACGAGGTTCACGACGCCGCGGGGCGCACCCGCCTCCTCCAGCAGCCGGACCAGCATGATCGTGCTCAGCGGCGTGACCTCGCTGGGCTTGATGACGACGGTGTTGCCGGCCGCGAGCGCCGGGGCCACCTTCCACGAGATCTGCAGCAGCGGGTAGTTCCAGGGTGTGATCAGCGCGCACACGCCGACGGGCTCGTAGACCACCCTGCTCAGCACCGCGGGGTTGCCGGCGTCGACGATCCGGCCCGGGTCCTTGTCTGCCATGTCGGCGTAGTAGCGGAACACCGCCGCGACGTCGTCGACGTCGATCCGGCTCTCGACGAGGGTCTTGCCCGTGTCCAGGGTCTCGGTGCGGGCGATGTCCTCCTTGTCCCGCACCAGCAGCTCGGCCACCCGGTCGAGCAGCTCACCGCGCTCCCGGCCGGAGGTGCGGGCCCATTCGCCCACATCGAAGGCCACCCTCGCCGCCGTGACCGCCCGGTCGACGTCGTCGGGGCCCGCCCAGCCGACCCTGGCGACCACGCTCTGGTCGTACGGGTTCACGACCTCGACCTCGGTGGTCCCGGAGCCGCCGGTCCACGACCCGCCGATGAAAAGATCCGACACTGCCCCTCCGCTCGTTGCCCACCAGAGATCGTCTCGGACACCCACACAGTCTCAGTACCCCCGAACCGTGCAGTGCACACAAGCAGCCGGCGTACGCCGAAGCCGGTACCCCGGGGCATCCGGACATCAGCCCCGGCTCGGGTCCGCCTGCCGCCGCCGTCGATCACCTGGCTGGTCGTCCGGAACGTACTCGGTGGCGGCGTCAACCAGCCAGTCGGCGACGTATCCGGCGAACGATGCGCCGACGAGGACCGTGAACCCTTCGTCGGCCGTCCGTCCCTGCAGCGGAGCGGGCGTCGGCACCCCTCCCGCGAGGAGGACGACCTGCGCTCTGGCGAGCATGGTCTGCGCACACCGACCAGGACCGAACACCCGCGGGTGCAGGTCCAGCGCGCAACCGTGGGCGAGCACGTCGCGCGACCGGGTGCCCGCCACGAGCACGCTGGTCCGGTAGGCCGACACATCCACCACCGACCCGTGCTCGGCTCCGACCGCGGCGTCGAGCCGGGTGGCCAGCTCGACCTCGTGCCCGGTCGGCCCGATCACCAGCCATTCGTCCGGCCCCAGTGAGAGCACGCGGACCCGGCCTGCGGCGGCGCTGGTCCCCGGTTCGCCGGGCAGCGACAGGCCGAGCGCCCGCCCGACCCGGGCCGCCGCCGGGCCGTCGGGATCCAGGCGCAGGTCGATCTGAGCGGGGAACGGCTGTTCCTCGAACCGCACCGCTCCCGCGGAACGGACCGCTGCTTCGGCGAACCGGTCCGCGTACCCGACCAGCGGGCTGAGCCGCTCACCCATCGCGCCGTGCCCCCTCCAGGTCGTACTGGACCGGACCCGTCACCGTCACCGGGACCAGCAGGCGCCCGACCGGGACGCAGAGCCGCTGGCCGATCCGGTCCCGTCCACCGCGGACGAGCGCGAGGGCGAACGTGCGCCCGAACGCGGCACTGCGGTAACTGGACGTCACGTGCCCCAGCATCGCGACCGGCGGCTCCGGCAGGTGGTCCCCATCACGGTCGTCGGCGGCGATCAGGTGCGCCCCCTCGGGCAGCAGCTCATCGGGGTCCTCGGGCAGCAGGCCGACGAGCTGGCAGCGGTCCGGTCGCGCGGTGTCCGGCCGGGCGAAGGAGCGCTTGCCGAGGAAGTCGTTCTTCTGCTTCGACACCAGCCGGTCCATGCCGAGGTCCGCCGGAGTGACCGTGCCATCGGTGTCCTGCCCGACGATCGGGTAGCC
>JBKJPD010000344.1:0-3048 GCA_046595345.1 Pseudonocardia sp. | reverse complement strand
GGCCGGTCACCGCCGAACGCATCCTGGAGTGGCGCAGACGCAACGGTCGGTTCGCGCGCGTGGAGCAGCTCCGCGAGATCGAGGGTATCGGGGAGCGCCGATTCGGTCAGCTCCGTGAGCTGGTGACGGTCTGATGCCGGCCCGAGCCCCGACCCCGGCTCCGGCCACAGTAGAGCCCGGCAGGCCCCCGGACCTGCGGCTCGTTCCTGCCGCGTTGGCGGCGTGGCTCGTGGTGCTGCTCGGGCTCGGGCTCGGACCGGTCGCGGGGTCGGCGGTTGCAGTGCTGGCCGGGGCCGTCGCGGTCACGGCCCGGCGCCGGGCCTGGGCTCCGGTCGTGCTGGCGATGGCGGCCTGTGCCGCCGCGGCCGCACTGGTGATCACCGTACAGACGGCGCTGGTCCTCACCCATCCCCTGCGGGCTCCGGCCGGGCGGGCGGCGTCCGCCACGCTGGAGGTCGTGGTGAGCGACGACCCCCGGCCCGTCCGGTCCGCTGGCTTCGGTATGCAGCCCGGCGGTGCGACGCAGGTCGTCGTTCCCGCCACGCTCCGTGCGGCCACGGTCGGCGACGGCCGGTGGGCTACCGGCGGACGGGTCCTGCTGCTGGCCCCAGCCGAGGGGTGGCGTGACCTCCTGCCGGGGCAGGAGGTCACCGCCGAGGGGCTGCTCGCCCCGGCGGGCCGAACCGATCTGACGATCGCGGTGCTCCGCGTGCGGGGACCGCCCCACGACGTCGCGGCGCCACCGTGGTGGCAGGTCGCCGCAGGGGGGCTGCGGGCGGGGCTACGGGACGCCAGTTCGGTCCTCCCGCCGGGCCCGGGGGGTCTGCTGCCCGGGCTGGCGGTCGGCGACACGGGCGGGATCACCGCGGAGGTCGACGCGGACTTCCGGGCGGCCGGGCTCAGTCATCTCGTGGCAGTGTCCGGAGCCAACCTGGCGATCTTGAGTGGCGCGGTGCTGGCCCTGCTGCGGCTGCTTCGGGCCGACCCGCGGCTCGCGGCCGCGGTGAGCGGTGCCACCCTTGTCGGGTTCGTCGTGCTCGCCCGGCCGTCGCCGAGCGTGCTGCGAGCGGCGGTCATGGGGGCGGTGGTGCTGCTCGCGTTGGCGTCGGGGAGGGGGCGCTCGGCGCTGCCCGCGCTCGCCACCGCGGTGCTGGTGCTGCTGCTGGCCGAGCCCGCACTCGCGATCGACCCCGGTTTCGCGCTCTCCGTGGTGGCCACCGCGGCGCTGGTGCTGCTGGCGCCCGGCTGGGCCGCCGCGCTGCGCCGCAAGGGTGTTCCTGGTTGGGCCGCGGAGGCGCTGGCCGTCCCGGCGGCCGCATTTCTCGTCACCGCGCCGCTGGTGGCGGGCTTGGACGGGCAGGTGGCGCCGATCGCGGTGGTCGCGAACCTGCTCGCTGTCCCCGCGGTGGCCCCGGCCACGGTGCTCGGGGTGCTCGCCGCGCTCGTGTCCCCGGTCGCCCCGCCGATCGCGCAGGCGTGCGCATGGCTGGCAGGCCCGGCGCTGTGGTGGCTGGTGACCGTGGCGGACCGCACGGCAGCGGTGTCCGGGGCGGCCATCCCGTGGCCCGACGGCACCGCCGGGGCACTGCTGCTCATCGCCGTCGTGGTTGTGCTGTTCATGACGGGCCGGTACCCGCGGCCGCGTGCGGTGCTGCTGGCGGTGCTGCTCGGGCTTGCAGTGGTGCTCGTCCCCACCCGGTTGGTGCCGCCGGGATGGCCGCCGCCGGGATGGGTCGCCGTCGCTTGCGACGTCGGCCAGGGCGACGCCGTGGTGCTGGCCACCGGGCGTCCGGGCTTGGCGGTGCTCGTCGACGCCGGGCCCGACGACGGGCTGGTCGACGACTGCCTGCGCCGCCTCGGTGTGCGGGGCCTGGCGATGATCGTGTTCAGCCACCTGCACGCCGACCACAGCGGCGGGATCGCCGGCGCGCTGCGGGGACGGCTGGTGGGGGCGGTAGCGGTGGGCCCGATCCGGGAGCCCGCGTGGGCGCTACGGCTGGTGGCCGGCAACGCTCGGGATGCGGGGGCGCCCCTTGTGGAGCTCACGGTCGGCCAACGGCTGACCTGGCCGGCGCTCACGCTTGACGTGCTCGGTCCGCAACACCCCGCCCCATGGGTGGATCCGGAGGACGGAACCGCGGTCAACGACGGCTCGGTGGTCATCCGGGCCACCACGGCCGCCGGCACCATTCTGCTCGCAGGTGACGTCGAGCTGGAGGCCCAGGCCGACCTTCTCGGTGCCCATCTCGACCTGCATGCCGACGTCCTGAAGATGCCCCACCACGGCAGCCGGTACAACTCGATCGGCTTCCTCAACGCGGTCGCGCCGCGAGCCGTACTGGTGAGCGTCGGTGCGGGAAACCGCTACGGCCACCCGAATCTCGACATCCTCGCCGCACTCGAACGGGCCGGCGCGCTGGTCCGCCGCACCGACACCGCGGGCGACGTCGCCGTGGTGTCCCAGGACACTCACATTGACGCCGACCACGACGGCCGCCCAGATCTGGCGCTCGTCAGCCGCGGCGACCCGCTGCCCGCCCGCCGCCGCGGCGGCCCCGCAGTCAGATCCCGAGGCCGTCCAGCGCGGCGCGCACGGCCCTGCTGGTGGAGGGCACCGTCGCGGTCGGGCCGATGTGGCCTGCCACGGCGTCGAGGGTCTTGAGCCCGTCGCCGGTGATCAGCAGGACGGTCTCGGCGTCGCGGTCGAGCTGTCCCGACTCGATCAGCTTCCTGGTGGTGGCCACCGTCACCCCGCCCGCGGTCTCGGCGAAGACGCCCTCGGTTTGGGCGAGCAGCCGGATGCCGTCCACGATCTCGGCGTCGCTGACATGCGCGAGCGCGCCACCGGTGCGGCGCACCGTGTCGAGCACGTAGGGCCCGTCGGCGGGGTTGCCGATCGCGAGCGACCGGGCGATCGTGTCGGGCCGCACGGGCTGGATCACGTCGTGCCCCTCCTCGAACGCCTTGGCCACGGGCTGCTCGCCGGTGGCCAAGGCGTTCGAGGAGGGGCACGACGTGATCCAGCCCGTGCGGCCCGACACGATCGCC